>QKJM01000400.1 GCA_003249315.1 Archangium sp. | reverse complement strand
ATAGGCCTCTCCGCACAGCTTGGGGTACTGCGCCTCGCGGGTGGCCTTGTCCACATAGGGAGCCACGCCGCTGGTGTCGATGTTCGTTGCCGCGTCCGCCATGCCCGAGCGCGGCGACTGCGCGCGCTCCCACGTCCGCAGGAAGGTCTCCGCGGAGTTCTCGAGGCCCGTGGTGTTCGCCCCCAACTGCTGGAGGTCATGCAGCAGGTCCGGCAGCAGACCCACGTGAGCCAGGCCGTACTCGTCGAAGTCCGTGCCCAGCCGAGGAGGCCCGGAGTCGCGCTGCTGCTTCGCCTGCGCGTCCGCCTCCGCCTCGAAGCCAGCCGAGCACGCGCCATGCGGACCGAAGCGCGGCCGGGTCTGCTGGATGAAGCCGTTGAGATCCGCGCCGAAGGCCATGGGCACCTTCAATCCCAGACGGCCGAACTCATGGGCCTGGGCGAAGGAGCGGGACGAACCCTGGCAGTTGTTGGCGATGCTCGTCCGCGTGTACGTCCGCGTCTCGTCATGCGCCGTGCGCAGGCCGAAGATGCCTCCCGTCTGCCTCAGGTAGCGCACCACCCACGAGGGCGTCGTCTTCTCGGTGGCCGCCAGCTTCGGGTTCATCACCTCGCGGAAGTGGCCGTGGGAGACGTAGAGCGGATAGTAGGTATTGGCCTGGGCCAGCGCGAAGGTGTCCTGCACGGAGCGCTCGGACATGTGGGCGATGTCGATGAGCATCCCCTTGGCCATCATCTCCTGCACCAGTGCCCGGCCCTCGGCCGTCAGCCCCCGGGTGTTGCGGCAGTTGGCGTCCACGTCGAAGCCCAGCGTGAAGCCGGCGCCGGTGGTGTCGCAGTCGTAGTCGATGTGGCAGCTCTCCATGAACTGCGCGGCCTGGAAGATGACATTGTGCAGCGCCGCGCCGGCGAAGCGGTTGTCCAGTTGGTGGACCGGCTGCAGTCCGCGCACGCCCATCGCGTAGAAGCGGTTGAGCTCCGAGCGCCAGTCCTTGGTACCGAATAGCTTGCTCACCTCGATGGAGAGGACGATGGCCAGCTTGCCGCTCGCGATGATCTGCCGGGCATGCGCGGGAGACAGGGCGATCTCCGCCCAGTCCGTGCGCGCGTCGAAGTCATGTGCCATCTGCAGCTGCACCTCGACGTCCGCCATCTCATCGCAGGGGCGCTGGATGTTCTGGTAGGGCAGCGCCTTGCACAGGAACTCATTGCTCACCAGCGACACGGTCACCACCGACATGCCACCCTGGTGCGCCTGGCGCAGCCAGCCCTCCCAGGACTGCTGGTGGGCGATGGTGTCCCAGCGCGGCCACTGCGTGTGTACTTCCATACGGCCCAGGTGCAGGCCGGTGTCCCCATCCGTTCCTTCAATCATCCCGATGGCCTCCGAGGCCACCGCTCCGCCAATGCTGAACAGCTCCTCCAGTAACGGGATGGAGCTGAAGTCCAGGAGCCCCGAATTGGGACACACGTCGAGCATGTTGCTCAGGTCCATGCGCACGCGGGCGTGATCGCTCTCGGGCATGCCTCCGTCACAGCTCGCCAGCGTGCCGGTGTGGCTGCCGTGGAGCCATCCTCCGCCGAAGGCCTGCTCGGAGAACATGTGGTGGTGCAGCTCGGCGAAGCCCGGGGCCGTGAGTCGCTGCTCGACGGCGGTGGCTGGCGTGGGAGGTGTGGGGGGCGGCTCCTCGGTCACCGGGGTACAGGCTTGAATCAATGAGAGAGCGGACAGCAGGACCATATGACGACGGGACATGGGGGGTAGCTCCTTGGGTAAGGGGCGCATCCCATCGCCTTGGGTCTGGCGGGTTCAAGCTTCCATGGGTGAGTGTTGACTATTGATCAGGTCAGCGGCAGCCCCACGGGCGGGTGCGCGCCTGGGGCGGGCCGGCGCCGGAGGATGGAGCGCAGCCCCAGCCCCATGGCGCCCAGGGAGAACACCAGCCACGCCGCGGCCCAGAAGGGAGCGGGCAGCCAGGTGAGCTCCGCCATGGCGTGCGCGTCGGAGACGCCCACCTGGAACCCGAAGCCGAGCAGGGCCTTGATGTCCTGCAGCGCCAGCAGGCACGAGAGGGCGGCGATCCACACCACCAGCGCGCGTCGCAGCCACACCGGCGCCTTCCATGCGGCCAGCCCGAGCAGCGCGGCCATGCCGGCGATGAAGGCGAGGGTGAAGAGGCCATCCGAGCGCGAGGAGCCTGTGTAGAGCGCGTGGGTGGCGCCCGGATCCGGCGGGAGCAGGGGCACCCAGAGGACGGCCACCCCCACCATCCACGCCACCAGTCCCCACAGCAGCGCGCGCCCGCTGCGCATCCTCCCGGCGGCCACCAGCAGCAGCGCCCCCGCCACCGAGGAGCCGAGGTAGCCGCCGGAGGTGATGAGCAGCTCCTTCCAGAACGAGCCGGTGACGGAGTGGTAGGTGAGTCCGCCGGTGGCGGGGCTGATGGTGACGCTGCTCACGTGGGAGCCCACCACCCAGGCCGTGAGCGCGTGCCCGCTCTCGTGCATCAGCGTCACCAGCAGCCGGAAGGGGTAGAGCCACACCGTCTGCCAGAGGAAGACGCTGACGACGGCCGCGAGCGCCAGGCAGGCCAGCAGCGCGTGAGTGGACATGGGGGGCGGCTCGGGCAGGGGACGGCGCATCACGGTGCTGGGACGCTAGCACGGGCGGAGGTGTACAGCGGCAGGGCCACATAGAAGGTGGAGCCCCGTCCCACCTCGCTCTCCACCCAGATGCGGCCTCCGTGGCGCTCCACGATGTCCCGGCTGATGTAGAGACCCAGGCCCAGCCCTCCATAGGAGGTCACCGCGACGTTGCGCGCCCGGAAGTAGCGCTCGAAGAGCTGCTGCTGCTGGTCTCTCGGGATGCCGATGCCCTCGTCGCGCACGCTCAGCAGGGCGAAGGCGTCCTTCTTCTCCAGCCGTACGCTCACGGTGCTGTCACCAGGGCTGTACTTGAGGGCATTCTCCAGCAGGTTGTCGATGACCTGCTCGAGCCGGTAGGTGTCTCCCCGGATGAGCAGCGGCGCGTCCGGCGGCGTGTAGTCGATGCGGTGCTGGCCGCGCTCCGCCTCCATGCCCGCCAGCGCCCGCGCCACCATGTCATCCAGCTCCAGCGGCTCGAAGTGCAGGGCGAGCCGGCCCGCCTCGATGCGCGACGCGTCCAGCAGGTCGTTGATGAGGGCGGTGAGTCGCAGCAGGTGCTGGCGCGCCTGGCGCAGCAGCAAGGGGTCCACCGGCTCGTGGTGCTCCAGCCGGCGCTCCAGGCTGGCCAGCCGCAGCGACAGCGGGGTGAGCGGGGTCTTCAGCTCGTGGCTGGCGATGGTGAGGAAGTCGTCGCGCACGCGGACGGCCTCCTGCGCCTCTCGGAAGAGGCGATCTCTCTCGAGCTCCGCGCGCCGCTGCTCGGTGATGTCCTCCACGATGCCCAACCCGCCCTCCACCTGCCCGCGCTCGTTGAAGCAGGGCGCGAAGTGGATGCGCACCGGGGTGACCTTGTCCGCGGTGGTGGAGTGGTACTCCCCCTCGAAGTACGCGTGTTTCCCGGCGAGCACGTCGTGGATGCAGTCCACGATGGCCTGCTCCTTGAGGGTGTCGAGGTTGAGCCCGATGAGCACCCGCTTGCGCGAGCCGATGATGCGCACGAAGGCGTCATTGCACGCGAGGAGGGTGGGGGTGGTGTCGAAGTGCAGGAGGCCCACTGGCGCGTTCTCGAAGACGAGCCGGTAGACGCGCTCCTCCGAGGCGCGCTCGCGCTCCCGGGCCGCGGAGGGGCGCTGCTCCCATGGCTCGCCGGTGAAGTCCGGGAACTCGGGCGGGCGGCGCAGCACCAGGGTGATGAGCTCCCGAGGGCCCTCGCCGACGCGGCCCACCGTCATCTCCACCTCCAGCTCCGCTCCGCCCCGGCGCAGCAGGTACATCCGCACGGGGCGTCCCCCCTTCGCGCTGCGGCGCCCCAGCAGGTAGCGCACCAGGCTCCGTCCCTCGAAGATGCGCAGTCGCTCGGGGATGAGCTGCTCCAGGCCCTGTCCGACCAGCTCCCCTCTCCTCCATCCGAGCAACCGCTCGGCGGCGGGATTCAGGTAGTGGATGCGCTCCTCTCCGTCGCAGGCCACGAGCGGATCCGCCATGGCCTCCACCAGTCTCCTGAAGTCCTCACCCGACATGCCTCCCCCACGGGGAGGACACCTCCCCAACACCTCCAGGTTGGCGATGATCCTACCCTCTCGTGAGCTCGTGCGGAGCGGGAGCGGGCCGACCGCACCTCCCCCGGGCAGGGCGGCGGTCATGGGAGAGCGGGCGCATGTACGGCGGGTTGCTCCATCTCGAAGCGCGCGATGAGGGGCATGTGGTCGGACAGACCGTGGAAGCGGCTCTTCAGGTCTCCGAAGGGGGACGTCTCCGCGGTGTCCACCCAGCGCACCCCACTCCCGGAGAAGATGTGGTCCAGGTGCATCCGCATGTGCATGAAGCCCGCCGTGGGAAAGCCGCGCGCGCTCCTGGGGTCTATCTGCCCCACCGCCGCCTGGGCGCAGGTGAAGTTCGCCTCGTCGACGAGGTAGTGGAAGACGGGAGAGGCCGGCGGCGAGTTGAAGTCCCCGCAGATGACGAAGGGCTCGCCGTTGGACCTGGCCCGTACCACCTGGGCGAGCGCGCGGGCCTCGTGGAGCTGGTTGATGCCGTTGCCCATCTTGTCCTTGGTGGACCAGAAGGCGCGGGTGAAGGGGGTGGGCAGGCTCAGGTGGGTGTTGAAGACGTGCAGGGGACGCCCGTCCTCCCGGTCCACCAGTCGCATGTGCGCGGCGATGCGGCTCTGCTTGCGCTCGCGCAGCATCTGTACGTGGTGATGGGTGATGGGGTGGGGCGCCTCCACGTTGTGGGTGTCCACTAGCAGACGCCGGGTGTTGACGATGATGGCCAGCCCGGTGGTGTAGAGGGAGAACTCGCCCAGCCGGTAGTGGTGGGCGCGGAAGTAGAAGGCCTCGTAGGGCAGGGGGCAGCGCAGGTGGGTGAACGTCTCCTCCATGCGCCCCATGAAGGCCTCCAACTGCGTCTCGTCGGGGTGGGCGCGCCGGTGGGCCACGCTGCTGCGGAAGGACTGCGTCTCTACCTCCTGCAGGCAGATGATGTCCGGCAGGGGCTCGAGCGCGGCCAGGGCCGCGGCCACCCGGCGCTTGGGGCCCAGGGTACTCGCCAACCCGCGCAGGGCGTGTCCGAAGTACCGGACATTGTAGCTGACGATGCGGAATCGCTTGTCGGCCATGCTCGTCGAGGAACCTACTCCCTTCCTCTCTGTCTCGGGAGAGGTCGATGCTTGCAACCGCTGGAATGCGGCGGATACTGCGCACCTCCCGGCGGCGTGAGCCCCGGAGTCAAGGAGCCTGCCCGCCAGGCCGGTCGCGGGTCGGGAAAGCCGGCGCGAATCGTTCGCGCCTCAACTCTCAGAGGAACAACCATGCGCATGCATTCGATTCTGTGGACCGTGGTGGGGGCAGTCAGCCTGGTGGGTTGTGGTCAGCAGCCGCAGCACTACCGGGTGGCCATCGACGAGTCGCCGCTGCAGAACCTCGCCAGCACCTGCTACACCAGTGGCGAGACGCCCGCCGACAAGACGAGCAACGTGGTGGACGTGCAGCAGTGGAGCGTGTGGGAGGGTGTCGAGGGCCGGAAGTATCTGCAGGTGGGCACCCTCAACTACCGGCTGGGTGATTCCTACAACCTCACCATCGCCGGCGATGCCATCATCAGCCAGGAGAAGGCGGACAAGCCCACCTTCGTCGCCGAGCGGGTGGACGTAGAGACCGACCGCACCATCACCACCCGGGCGACCTACACCCTGGATAGCGCGGGGGAGACGCTCGAGGGGTCGCTGGAGCTGAGCTCGAGCTGTGTCGGCTCCGCCTGCGCCCGTCCCGATTGCACGGCCACGCTGGGCTTCGTGGGCCGCCGCCTCGACGTGGAGCGGGTACTCGCCGTGGGTGACGGCGCCTGATCCCCGAGGGCCCCGTGCGTCCGGTACGGGGCCCTTCGTGTCTTCCGCTCGGTCGGCTGGCTGGTGCCGGGTGGGTTGCCCCCTCTCTTGCCAGCCAGAGACCTTCCTGTTAGGAGATATTCCGGTATGCGGAATATCTCCATGGTGGAGGATGAAGCCCATCGACTGATGGAGCTACTGACGGCCCTGGGCCGGCGCAACTCGTTGAGGGATCCGCTCGCGCATGTCATCGAGTCCCTGGAGCTCACGCCGCCGCAGCTCCATTCGGTGGTCTGGCTGAGGGCGGACGGCCCCCTCCCCATGGGCGAGCTGGCCCGGCGGGTGGGCGTCACCGAGAAGACGATCACTGGAATCATCGATCGGCTCGAGCGCGAGGACTACGTCCAGCGGGAGAGGGATCCCTCCGACCGGCGAGTGGTTCACGTGCGACTGACGCCTCGGGGGACCGAGACCGCCGAGCAACTCCATTCCCAGGCGCACGCCCGGTTCTGTTCCTTTCTCTCCCTGCTCGATTCGGAGGATCGCACGGCCCTGCTGCGCGTCTTCGAGAAGCTGGTGGAGCGGCTGGGCTCGGTCCCGGCGACCCACCCCGAGAGCTGCTGATACGACTCCGTCCCCGCTGATCGCGGCCGCTCGCTGCCGCAAGGGTGCTCATGTTTACCTCACTGCTCGTTGCCCTCGTCCTGACACAGGCTCCCGCTCCGGCTCCCGCCTCTGGTCCCGTCCTCACGCTGGAGGGGGCGCTGGAGGAGGCCAGCAAGAAGAGCCCGGATCTCCAGGCGGCCCAGGCCCGGCTGGAACAGGCGCGTGCCCTGCCGCTCAAGGCCTGGTCGGGGTACCTGCCGCAGGTGACCGCCAGCGGCACGTATCTCTTCAACTCCACGGAGGCGAAGATCGTCCTCCCGAGCGGCTACTACATTCGTGACGTGGGCGTGGCCGAAGGGCCGGCGTTCGATCCGAGCCGCGAGATTTCCCCGGAGAATCCGCCGGGAATGCCGACCAGCCTCATCCTCTTTCCGGCGGAGCTGACGGAGGCGACCATCCAGAGGCGTCACCAGCTCAACGGGCAGCTCGAGGTGACGCAGGGGCTCATCCTGCCGAGCCTCTGGTCGGCCATCCAGAGCGCCTACCTGGCGGAGGACGTGGCCGAGCTGAGCGTGGATAACGCCCGGCGCGAGCTGCTCTTCGCCGTGGCGCAGCTCTACTACGGGGCCGTGGGGCTGCGCGAGGCGGTGGGGGTCCAGGAGGAGGTGCTGGAGGTGAATCTCCAGCACGAGAAGGACGCGGAGGTTCGCTACGGCCTGGGCTCGGTGCCCAAGGTGTCGCTCCTGCGCGCGCAGATAGAGCGGGCGAAGGCGGAGCAGGACGTGGTGCGCACCCGCAACGCCTACGCGGCGGTGCGCAGCTCGCTGGCCGCGCTGTTGGACCGCGAGCCGGACTTCGAGGTGGAGCGGCCCGAGCCGCAGGCGGAGCCCTCCGGGAACCTGGAGGAGAGCGCGGCACAGCGTCCGGACCTGCGGGCGGCGCGGGTGAGCCGCGAGCTGGCGGAGGTGTCGCGCCGGGGCGTGGTGTTCCGCTTCCTCCCCAATCTGGTGGCCCTGGCCCGGGCCCAGGTGGGCAACGCCCAGGGCTTCACCGGGCAGTACGGGACGTGGATGGCGGGCCTGGCGCTCAACTGGACGCTGTGGGACGGCGGCCTGCGTCAGGCCGAGCTGCGCGAGGCGTCCGCCAAGGTGGCGGAGAGCGAGGCGATGCTGCGTGCGGCGGAGAACCGGGTCCGCGACGAGGTGCGCCAGGCCCGGTTGGACTTGCAGAGCGCGGAGGCCAACCGGGCGAAGGCCGAGGAGCAGGCGCGTCTGGCCCGAGAGAATGCCCAACTGGTGAAGGCCAGCTACGACACCGGTGTCTCCTCGTACCTCGAGTGGGTGGATGCCACCTCGGCCCTGCGCGGCGCCGAGCTGAGCCGTATCAATGAGCAGCTCAACGCGGAGCTGGCCGCGCTGAAGCTGGCGAAGGTGGCAGGCCTCTTCAATCCTTGAGCCCCGCGGCTCCGCGGGACGTTGAGCTGTATCTGGAGGACACATGAGCGGCAGTTCGTGGATGGTTGCTCGGAGAAACACCGCCTGTGTGGCGCTGCTGGCGCTGGCGGCCTGCTCGAAGCCCGAGAGCAAGGATGGCGAGGGGAAGCAGGGGGTGGAGCTGGCGGTGCGCACCGTGCGCATGGCCCCCGTGGAGCAGGGAGACGTGGTGGAGGAGGTGGAGCTCATCGGAGAGCTCGAGGGCATGCAGGAGGTGCGGGTGTCCACCCTGGTGCCGGAGCGCATCCGGAGCCTGGCGGTGAGGGAGGGTGACCGGGTGAAGGAGGGGGACCTGTTGGCCACGCTGCAGGGGGAGCTGCAGTCGGAGGGCCTCAATCAGGCGCAGGCGGGGCTGGAGGCGGCCATCGCCAACCGGGACGCCATCCTGGACAACCTGCGCCGCACGCGGGCGCTGGTGGAGGCGGGCTCGGCGGCGCAGGCGCAGCTCGACTCGCTGGAGGCTCAGGCGAGGGCGGCCGAGGCCCAGGTGCGTCAGGCGGGCGCCGCGGTGGCCCAGGCCTCCGCCCAGCGCAACCGCACCACCATCCGCAGCCCTCTCACGGGCGTGGTCGCCACCGTCCACCTGCGCGTGGGGGACCTGGCCGGTGGCAGCATGCCCATCGTCACGGTGGTGAAGGCGGACCGCCTGAAGGCGGTGCTGCGGGTGCCGGAGCGCGACTTCCTCCGGGTGAAGGAGGGCATGCCCGTGCGCGTCTCCCCGCTGGCGAAGCCGGAGCAGGTGGTGGCGGGCCAGGTGTCGCTCAAGGGGCCGGTGGTGGACCGGATGACGCGCACCGGCCTGGTGGAGGTACACCTGGACAACAAGGAGGGTCAGCTCGTCGCGGGCTCCGCCATCCGCGCCGCCATCGAGTTCAACCGCCGTGAAGGCGTGGTGCTCGTCCCCGCCGAGGCGGTGCTGCTGGAGGCCGACACCGAGCGCACCGGCCATGCCACCGTCTTCGTCGGCGACAGTGACAAGGCCCGGCGCCGCGAGGTGCGGGTGGGCGTGCGCCAGGAGGACCGGCTGGAGGTGGTGGAGGGGTTGGCCGCCGGTGAGCAGCTCATCGTGCAGGGGGCCCACCTGCTGCGCGATGGCAACCCCATCATGCTGGCCGAGAGCCGGAAGGAGTCTGGCAAGTGAATCTCACCGAAATCTCGGTCCGTCGCCCCGTCACCGGGGTGATGGTGTTCCTCTGCCTCACCATCCTGGGGGTGTTCACCTTCTCCCGGCTGAAGCTGGACATGCTGCCGGACATCGAGTTCCCCATCGTGGCCGTCATCACCCAGTATGACGGCGCCGGTCCGGACTCGGTGGAGCAGCTCGTCACCCGGCCCATCGAGGAGGCGATGGCCTCGGTGGAGAACGTGGAGGACGTCAACTCCACCAGCAGCCAGGGCAACTCCGTGGTGATGGTGAAGTTCGCCTGGGGCACGGACATGCAGACGGCCGAGCAGGACGTCCGCAAGAACATGGAGATCTTCGCGCAGGATCGGCTGCCGGACGACGCGACACGGCCGCTGACGTTCGCGTTCGATCCGGCGCTGCAGCCGGTGGTGTTCCTCACGCTCAACGCGCCGGGAACGCCGCAGACGGTGCGCAAGCTGGCGGAGGACATGGTGGAGCCGTACCTCTCGCGAATCGCGGGGGTGGCGGCGGTGGAGGTGCTGGGCGGGACGAAG
>QKJM01000732.1 GCA_003249315.1 Archangium sp. | reverse complement strand
AGGGCTCGTTGGGGGCGATGACCTCGATGACCACCTGACCGTCCGTCATGGACGCCCAGGGCACCACGGCGTGGGCCGCCTGCACCAGTCCATCCAGGGCCCCCGACTGAGCGGAGAGCGGAACGACGACGCCGTCGACCTTGATGCTCGCCGGAGTCACGTCGTAGTCGCCGAACACGAAGTTGATGAAGTGGTCCACGCCGTAACCGAGCTGGCCTGGAGCGGGAGGCGTGAAGTCGAAGATGAACTTGGCACCGTTGGCGGCACCATTCCCCGTGAGCGAGCGATCGGTCCACTGGGCACCGTGGGTTGACAGCTTCTCGTCCGCGGAGCGGAGGTCGAAGTTGTCGCCGGCACCCACCGCGACACTGCCGTTCTTGTTCCAGTCAGGAAGGAACTCGCCCGGGGCGATCCGTCCATCGCCGTTCACGTCGGCGGGAAGATCGTGCGAGGGGCTGGCGCGAACCAGGCCGGTGGTCGGCGAGATTCCAAAACCATCGATGTCACCGATGAGCGTCCTCGCCGACGAGGAGACACTGTCACGGGTGACGGAGAGCTGTGCGGCGGTCTCCTCCTGCTCCATGGGAGCGCAGGCGGAGGACACGAGAACCGCGGCGAACGAGGGCAGGAGTATTTTCGAGCGCATGCTCGGATGCTAGCTCCCTGCGCCTCTGAGTGAAGCGTGAATCTGGAAATTTCGAGCTGTTCTGCAGCATCAGAGCCTTATAGCCCACACTTTCCGACACTCGGGCAAGCGCGCGTTCACCGCAGAACCCCAGGGGAGCCCCTCCAGGTGTCAAAGGATTCGTCCTGGCCACTTCGGGGCACTCTCTCTCCTGGGCACCCTACCTTTCGAGACAGCCCGGGGATTGACAGATGGTTACCTCCATGGTTGGTTCCGCTGGCGCATTTCCTCCGCCAGCGAGAGGCCTTCCAGGAGTTGCTCCGCACATGTCGAAGAACCCGAGTTTTCGACCCATTCCGCTATTGGACGGCGGCGTAGTGGAGCTTCGCCGCTGTTCAGACGACTTTCTCCACAGGGCGCTTGCGCTGAGCATGCATCGCAGGAAGGTGACGTGGCGCAGGAGGTAGACTCGACCGTCTCCCGCGCGAGACGGCAGGAGCCGAAATGGACGCCCACGGGCGCTCGGTGCCCAGCGCGCAGCCGTTGGCCCGCGACGTGCTTGGGGCGCCGGGAAATGTCTGGACCGCATGACCGTCTCGCCCGCTACACCTTTGGCCACCCCGAGCGGGCGGCGGCGGAGCTGCGCGCCGTCCTGCCCGAGCGAATCATCGCGGCGGTGGACTGGTCGAGCCTGAGGCAGGAGCAGATCAGCGTCGTGGACGAGGCACTGAAGGAGACTCAGCGCGACCTGCTCTTCTCGGCGAGGCTGCGCACGGGGAGGCTGCGCACGGGGAGGCAGGTGTGGATGTACGTGCTGCTGGAACATCAGTCCTCGGTGGACAGATGGATGGCGTGGCGAATGCTGCGCTACGTGCTGCGGCTGGGAGACAAGTGGCGGGAGGAGCACCCGAAGAGCCCGCGGATGCCCGTCATCATCCCGCTGGTGCTGTACCACGGAGAAGAAGGGACGTGGACGGCTCCGCGGAGGGTGGAGGAGCTGTACGACGTCCCGGAAGAGGAGGAGTGGCGAGAGTTGGTGCCGCGCATGAAGTACCTCCTGGACGACCTGACGGCGGAGAAGGAGGAGGCGCTGAGGGCGCGCCCCGGCCCGGCGCTGGTGAGGCTGACGTGGCTGCTGCTGCGCCATGGGAGGAGCGAGGAGCTGGCCGAGCGGTTGCCGGAGTGGACGGCGCTCTTCGCGGAGGTGTACGCGGCGCCGGACGGAGCGGACAAGCTCGGCAGGGTGATGCGTTACCTGCTGTATGTGGGAGGCCAGGAGGCCCACGAGGCGGCGGGGCAGGTGCTACATTCGGTGATGGATGAGCAACGAGCGGAGGAACTGATGAGAAGCTACGGCGAGGAACTCATTGAGCGGGGCCGGGTCCAGGAGCGTGCCGCGCTGGTGCTGCGGATTCTCGCCGCACGAGGCGTGCAGGTCGGAGAAGAGGCCCGGCAGAGAATCCTCACATGCATGGACCTGGCGCTCCTGGAGCGCTGGTTCGACCGGGCCCTGAACGCCACCACACTTTCGGACGTGCTGGACGCGCGGGCTCAATAGCCCCTCGTCCGTTGGCCTCGTCCAGCGGACGACCGCTCCCGGTCCACCCGGCCGCGCTGGCCGGACGTGACGTTCGGAGTGAGCCCCGGAAAAGTGACCGCGAGAGTCGAGCAGTCTTTGCCCGGGGAGGAGGGCTCCTCTAGCCTGCCAGCCTGCTCACGGAGGCTGCGTGCGCCCTCGCTCCTGGACCGTCCTGCTCTGCGCCCTCATCTTCGCCATGCCCCTCGCCGTCAGGGCCGAGGCTCCCGGAAGGCAGCCGCGCTGGGGGACCGTGCTCATCGCGGGGGAGGGAGCCCCGCTGGTGCTGCACGTGGCGGAGAACACCGCCAGCCTGGTGCGCTTCGAGGACCTGAAGGAGCCCTCGGTGGAGCTACCTCCGGAGCTG
>QKJM01000078.1 GCA_003249315.1 Archangium sp. | reverse complement strand
CCCGGGGAACGGAGCGCTACTACTCGTTCGACTGGGGGAACGTACACTTCTCCGTCCTCGACTCCATCTGCCTCACGGGGGAGGTGAAGAGCGACGAGTGCGACATCGGCGAGCAACTCCAGTGGCTGAAGAGCGACCTGGCCTCGACGCAGGGACACTGGAAGGTCGTCCTGATGCACAACGTCCTCTTCTCCAGCGCCAAGTACGGAGTGCGCCCGAACGAGGTCGGCCCGATGCGCGAGAAGCTCCTCCCGCTCCTCAATGCGGGCGGGGTGGACCTCGTCCTCTCCGGTGATGACCACGTCTACGAGCGCTCCAGGCCGCTGAAGGGCATGGAGGTGGCTCAGGAGGGTACCCGGGGCATCACCTTCGTGGTGACCGGCCACGGCGCCGAGGATCGCAACTGGGCGACGAGCCAGCAGGACTGGAGCGCGTACCGGAACAACACCAACGTGGGCTTCCTCGATGTGAAGACCCAGGGCGGCACGCTCACCGCGAACATGGTGGGCGCGGATGGCCGGACGCATGACACGTTCACCATCACCAAGCCGCTGTCCGAGGGAACACCGGTGCCCTCGGAGCCCGGCACTCCCGAGGAGCCCGGCACTCCCGAGGAGCCCACGCCCACCACGCCTCCGGACGAGGGGACCACTTCGCAGCCAGGCACGACGACGCCCTCGCCCTCGCCGAGCACCCCTGAGCTCCCTGGCACGACGCCCTCGGACCCCGGACAGGATCTGTCCTCCGGCACGGACCTCACGCCGTCCGAGGAGAACGCGGGAGCGGTGGGCTGCGCCGCTGCCGCCGGTGGCCCTGTGGCGCTCGGTGTGACCGCGCTGCTGCTGCTCTGGCGCCGCCGCCGCGCCACGCTCTGAGCCCCGCCTGAAGCGCCCCGGCGCACGGAGCGGACTTCGCTCGTCCGAAGGGTCCCCACCTACCGGGCGAGCGGTCCTGCCCTCCCGGCCCCCGTGCGCCGCCCCCACTATGTTGGACGAGGGCTCCACGTGGGGGACCGAGACATGGCCGAGACGCTCCAGGCATGCGCAGAGACACTCTCCGCGAGTAGAAGCACCCTGCGGCAACTGTCGGACCTCGCGCACCACCTGGGGCAGGAGTTCGCGCTCGAGGACTTCCGCACGGGACACTGGTTCAACCGCCTGATGTCCCTCTACCTCCGCTACTACGACACCCACGAGCTGCGGAGTGCCCCCGAGGCCCGGGGCTCGGGGGCCGAGGCCACCGAGGCCATCATCCACCGCGCCTGCATCGAAGCCGCCCTCTCGGGCACCGGAAGCGCCACCGTGACGACGGGGGTCAGCGTGTATGCCGCCCAGTCGGGCGGCCTGGCCTGGCTCCTCGCCGTTCCCATCTCCGGCCTCACCATCGGCGGAGAGATGCTGCTGCGCACCCTCCTCCACCTGCGCATGGCGTGTGACCTGGCGAGCGCCTTCGGCCTCTCCTTCCGGCCAGACAATCCCTCGGACCTCTGCAACCTCCACTGCCTCGTCTTCGGCGTCGGCCCATGGGAAGCACCCCGAGCACTGGACAGGGACTTCCTCCACCAGATGGAGGGCTCGGAAGCGGAAGAGATGGGACGATCCCTCGGCTCGCGGCTGATGAGCGAGAGCCTGATGCGCAACGCGCTGCCCTTCGCCAGCCTGCTGACGTCCTCCATCACCAGTTGGCGCCGCACCCGGCAACTGGGAGACACCGTGCTGCGCTACGTGCGCCGTCGCCGCGCACTGGAGGATGCCTTCGCCTCGCTCCGCCGCCACGGTACCGAGGCCGTCGAACTGCTCCTCGAAGGAGCCTGGTTCCTCTTCATCGCCGATGACTGGCTCGACCCCGAAGAGGCCACCGTGCTCACCTGGCTGCTGCGGGATGCATCCACCGACAGCCAGCGGCGCCTCCTGGAGCGCTTCGAGCCCCAGGACTCGGGCTGGCTCGAGCGACTGCGCTCCGTGCCTCCGCAAACGCGCAAACCCCTGATGCAGGCCCTGCTCGTTGTCTCCGCGTCGAGCGCTGAGTCCTCACCGAAAGAGAAGCGCGTGCTGGCGCGCGCCGCCCGGGCTCTCGGCACTCGCTACGAGCCCTGGCGACTCGAAACACTGACTCGCGACTTCAGCACCAAGGGCCGAGGAGCCGGGCTCGGCGAGCACGTCCACTCATGAGCAGGGAATGTCGGTGATGTCCTGGGGCTCGACTCGGGGCTGGGCATTCATCTCGTGACGGAAGCGGGACGAGGCCTCATACGCCTGGCGCCGGATGCGCATGATGGACCCCAAGGGGCGATGAGCCTCGATGCAGTGCCACGGGTTGAACGAGAGCACGTCGTCTCCGTAGACGCGGCGCGCCGGATCGTAGGCATCCTGTGAGGGCAGGGTGAGCTTCGCGATGGGTAGGTGGGGAGACAGGCTCTCGGGCCACGCGACGGAGGCGTCCTCCACGGGCATGCGCGTCAGGTCCGTGCAGAGCTGGGCCCTCAGCTCGTATTCCGCCCCGTGCCTCGCGAAGAAGTCCACGATGAGATCGCGCCACCCCGAGGGCCGGTCATGCAGATCGACAGTCTGGCCGGTGAGCCGCCGCACCTCCGCCGAGAGCGGGGCCACGCTGAGCTTCGCGATATAGTCGCCGTACCGGAGCGCGCCCATGCTGTGGAAGCTCTCCCCGAGGAGGTTGTGGCAGGGAGGCGCCAGGGCTTGCAGCGTCTCGCTCTGGAGGCCCACCAGCCCGAGAAGCTTCGACGCACCACGAGCCACCCGCGCGGTGAGCTTCCTGGAGAACTCCGAGGCTCCCGCCCGCTTCTCGAGCAACCGCTGAAACCTCCAATACGCGGCGACGTGCCCGAAGGGGAGGGTGGGGTGATTGACCAGGAGCCAGTCCTGCGTCTTCGCGTCCCGGTGCTCGGGCAGCACCTTCGGTCCCTCCACCCCGAGCATCTTGATCGCCATGCCTTGAAGCGTTGGCAGGGCGTCGCTCTGGAGCGCACCGGGCGAGCTGGAGAAGCGCACCACGATGGGATGGCTCCGCGGCTCCGCGAACACGCCCTGTCGCAAGGGCTCGGGCAGGCCCTCGTAGACGGTGAGCGTGCCGGTGAGAATCCCATGGCTCTTGGCGTGTGCATCGCGCACGGCGTGCCGGTAGCGATCGAAGTTGCTCCGGTTCACACGCGCCATGGAGGCGAGAATCTTCTCCACCAGCGCCTCCTCGCCCTCCTGACGTACCTCCACGGAGTCACTGTAACGGACGTAACGCTCGGCCTGAGCCATCGGTCAGCTCCTCGAGTCTCCGGCGGTCTCATGACGGGCCGCCGGGTAGTAGAAAGGCCTCATGAGCCAGGTCGCCTTCTTCTGCCACCCCTCCGCGGGTCATTTGAACACCCTGCTATCAGTAGCTCTCCGGATGAAAAGTGACGGACACTTCGTCCGGTTCCTCATCCCGGCCGCTCGCTCGCTCGGGTTCCGTCTGCGTCCGGACATTCTCAACACCATCGTGGACGTGCCCGCATCGGTGGAGCGACTGGGCCTGCCGCTGGAGCGCCTGCGGTTCCCCCTCACGACGGTGTTCCACGCCATCCGCCTGATTCGAGCCCAGGGTCATGAGGAGCTTCGACGGGCGCAGTCGTTGTTCCTCGAGGGCCTCGCCTCCACCACGAAGGACATCCTCCGCCGCCTCGAGCGCCAGCGCCCGGACGTGATGGTGATCGACTTCGCGTTCCCCGCCGCCATGATCGCCGCCGAGAAGCTTCGAATCCCCTACGTCACCATCTACCACTCCGGTCTTCCCTTCCGGGGCCCGGGAGTCCCTCCCTTCGGCAGCGGACTTCCCATCGGCACGCCCGACGGCCCGGAGCTGCGTGCCGCCGAGAAGGCCGAGCAGGACCTCCGCCAGAACATGAGCGGCAAGCTGGAGGAGGCGCGACGGGCCCTCGGGCTGGAGCGGCCTCTCCTGGAGGACTTCATGCGAACGCCTTCCTCGCCGTGGCTGAACCTGGTGCCCAGCCACGAGTGCATCGAGGCGCCCCGCACGGGCCTCGGCCCGAGCTGCTTCTTCGTGGGACCGTGCTTCTCCACACGCCAGGGAAGAGCCGAGGAGGACTTCCCCTTCGAGCGACTGAAGGAGGGAGCCTTCAAGGTGTACGTGTCGCTGGGTACCGTCTTCAACAACCGACCCGAGGTGTTCCGCACCCTCATCGAGGCGCTCGACATGCCGGGCGTCCAGGCCATCGTGAGCGCGGGGGCCTCGTACCCTCACCTGGCTTCACGGCCGCTGCCCCGCGACGTGCTGCTCTTCCGGCGCGTTCCCCAGATAGAGCTGCTGCCACGGATGGATCTCATCATCGGCCACGGGGGCAACAACACCACCAACGAGACGCTGGCCGCGGGCAAGCCCCTGCTCGTCATCCCCGTGGGAGGCGAGCAGCGCGACAACTCCCGCCGGGTGGAGTACCTCGGCGCCGGGCTGTCTCTGTGGCCCGAGCACCTCTCCGTGGAAGGAGTGCGTCAGGCGGTGAGCCGGCTGCGCGAGGAGCCACGCTTCCGCGAGAAGACGGAGGAGTTCCGACGCCGGCTGGAGGAGACGGACGGCACGGGCACGGCGGCCCACCTCATCGCCTGGCTCGCGCGGAGCAAGCGGCCCGTGTGTCTGCCCGAGGGTGGGTCGCGCACCCTCACCCGCGAGGGGGTGGAGCGGCTGCTGAGTTCCGAGGAGGCTCCATGAGAGCGGCCACCTCGGGCGAGTAACCACCCGGTCCCTCGCCGTGGACGATGAGCGGAGGCTTCACCACCAGCTCCCTCGCCCTGTCCCTCACCGCGTGTACCAGGAAGCGCGTGGCCGGCTCGTCCACCCGCGCGTGTACCAGTCTCAAGACGCTCGGGTGGAGGCGTGCCTCCAACAACAGCCCCAGGAGCTCCGCCACCCGCGCCGCCGGGTACACCAGACTCACCCGTCCCCCGGGCCCCAGCGCATGCCGGGCCGCCGCCACCACCGACGGCGCATCACACGTCCACTCCTGCTTGGAGATGGCGCGCTCCTCGTTCGGGCTGCTCCTCCCCGTGTGCGCCGGGCGGAACGGCGGATTGGACACCACGTGCGCCCATCCTCCCGCGGGCAGCAGCTTCCTCGCCTCGCGCAGGTCCCCCAGTAGCGGGCGCACCCGGCCCTCGCACCCGTTGAGCGTCACCGCGCGCACCAGCCTCGCGTGGACCTCGGGCTGCAGTTCCAGCGCGTCCACCGGCCCCAGGGCGAACTGCTTCACCAGCAGCAGCGACACCACCCCGCTGCCCGCTCCCAGCTCCAGCAACGGGGCGCCCGCCTCCGCACCCTCCGTCGCCGCGAAGTGCGCCAGCAGCACCGCGTCCAGCGTGAAGCGGTAGCCACTCCTCCGCTGGTACACCTGAACTCCCGCCGTGCCGATGGCGTCGAGCGTCTCGTCTGTATCGGACATCGGACGGCAATCCCTCACCCCAGCCCTCTCCCAGAGGGAGAGGGGGCATACACGGGCACCTTCACCGGCGCACCAGTATTTCTTCCAGTCGCTTCTTGCCGATGTCCGGTACCTTCGCCCCCTCCGCCGGATAGCCGACCGGTAGTACCGCGAAGGCCTTCTCGTTCTCCGGCCTCCCCAGCACCTCGCGCAGGAAGCCCATCGGCGACGGCGTGTGCGTCAGCGTCGCCAGCCCCGCCTGCGTCAGCGCCGCTATCAGGAACCCCACCGCAATCCCTACCGACTCCTGCACGTAGTAGTGCTTCACCTTCTTGCGCGTCCCGTCCGGCAGCTCCTTCCAGCCGTAGAGCTGCTCGAACACCACGATGAGGGCCGGCGCCTCGGTGAAGTGCGGCTTGTTCCAGTCCGTCCCCAGCGGCGCGAGCGCCTCCAGCCACTCCTCGCTCATCCGGTTGGCGTAGGACTCCCGCTCCTCCTCCTCCGCGGCCTCCCTCAGTCGCGCCTTCAGCTCCGGATCCGTCACCACCACGAAGGTCCACGGCTGCTGGTTGGCCCCGCTCGGCGCCTGGGAGGCGCAGGCGATCGCATCCTCCAGCACTCCCTCGGGAATGGGCGCGGAAGAGTAGTCCCTCACCGTGCGCCGACGGGCCATCAACTCGCGGAAGGCCCGCACCCGGGCCTGTGACTCCTCGGGAGACAGACGCGGCCAGTCGAGGGGAATGAAGGGATATTTCTTCTCGCTCACGGAACGACTCCTGCCTTCCTTGGGGGAGGAGCGCACTCCATCCCCACCTCGTACACCCTTCCTACATCCTGTCACACATTGTTTCGAGATGCGTACATTCTGAAATACCCATGTGATGCTACCCGTGCATCCTGCCCACAGTTCGGACTTCCCGAACTCCAGCCAGACAGAAATGACAACCATGCACTCGAACTTCGGAACCCGGAAGAAAATCCCAGCAGGGCTCGCGGCCCTCGTGCTCTGCGGCGCTGCGCAGACGGCCTCCGCCTACGCGGAGGACGTGTGCTATCTTCCCAATGGTGGCGGCATCGAGAACTGCACGCCGCTTCCCGACTCCTGCAAGCCCGCTGGCACCGTCAACCCCATCTGCCGCGCCGCCGCCGTCCAGGTCTTCGCGGCGCAGGGCGCCAGCTTCCCGGATGGAGGGCGCAGCACCTTCCACGTGGACGCCACCTACCTCCTGGCGCAAGCCGTGGGCTTCTCCGCGACCAACGCCTATTGGATCGCCGCCTACGATGAGGCGACGGACCTCGGCTCCTTCCAGGCCCGAGACCTCTCCGGCGTCCTCGTGCCGGGGGACTGGGCAACGGCCACCCTGGACGGCCTGGAGCGGACGAACTTCGACTCCGGCGGCGTCCTCTTCCACTTCCATGCCCCTCGCAATGGAGGTCTGAACCAGCCGTCCACCACCGTCAATGGCCTCCACCCGGACGTCGACGACGCCGACGAGGAGGTCTTCCTCGCCAACCTGAGGACCTGGGCGCTCGCGGCCTCGTCGGTCCCCCAGTGTACGGCGGGACTCACGGTCCCCAACACCACCACGGGAGACTACGCGACGGGTAACGCATGCTTCGTCCTTCCCGCCGGCGGCGCGGGCCTCGTCCAGGGCACCATCTCCACCCTGGGCACCCTGGCCCAGTCCTTCAACCTGGCGACTGGCCTGCAGACCGTCGTCACCAACGCCCAACCGGGTGGGCCCCTGACGTCCGAGTCCTTCGACACCGTCGTCGGTGGAGGTGAGCGTGCCCTCGATGCGAGGCTCGGCGTCTACCTCCACGCGCTGGGCGATCGCGTCTCCCACCATGTCTGCACGGATCGCTCCGTGCTCACGGGGCCGGATGCCTCGGGCACCTTCACGGAGTACATGGACAACAGCGACTGCGTGCAGCCGCTCCACGCGCTCCGCCACATGTGGGAGGTGGGTGTCGACTTCAGCCAGCTCGCCGCCAAGGATCGCACCACGGAGGCGGGGCTCGCGGCCATCTATGACGAGTTGGTCGTCTTCGCGAGCGCCCGGAGCACGATGGATCCCCTCGCCACCAACGCGGCCTATCGCCAGGACATCCTCAACCAGGTGAGCGCCGCGCTCTCCATCGAGGATGCCGAGGCGCGGGTGCTGGGCCTCGCGCGGATCGCCTGCGACAAGGGCCTCGAGCCCCTTCCCGGAATGCCTGCCTGCGCCTCGCTGTGAGGAGGTCCACGGATGCAGCCCTCTGTCTTCGGGGATGCATCGTTTTGTAACGGTTTGTAACCGAGTCGGGCTCCGGTTTGCGAACGCATCCGCGAGCCCTATACTCGCGTCATGATCGGCAAGCGTATTCTCCTCGTTGAAGACGACCCGGAGATCCGAGCCCTTCTCTCCACGTTCCTGGAACGAGAGGGATTCGCCGTCGATGTCGCCGAGGGAGGGAAGGCCATGGACGAGGTCCTGGGTCAGCGGACTCCGGACCTCGTGGTGCTCGACCTGATGCTCCCTGGAGAGGATGGGCTCTCCATCTGCAGGCGGCTCCGGGCGCAGGGGAGGATGGGCATCCTGATGCTCACCGCGAAGGACGATGACGTGGACCGGATCGTCGGGCTCGAGCTCGGAGCCGACGACTACATGGGCAAGCCCTTCAACCCGCGCGAGCTCCTGGCCCGCGCTCGCGCCATCCTGAGACGGACCCTGAATGACGAGTCGATGCCGCAGCTCCAACGCCGTCGGCTCGCCTTCTCGGGTTTCATCCTCGACCTCGACGCGCGCATGGTCACGACCACGGCCGGAGAGCGGATTGCCCTCACCACCACCGAGTTCGAGCTGCTCGCATGCTTCGTCGAACGTCCCCAGCGAGTGCTTTCGAGAGATCAACTCCTCGACTGGACGCGCGGGCGCTCCGCGGCCCCCTATGACCGCACCATCGATGTCTCCGTCAGCCGGCTCAGGCGCAAGCTCGGCGACGCGGCGAACCCGTCGGGCGAACTCATCACGACGGTACGCAATGGAGGATATCTGTTCGCGGCCGAAGTGAAGGCCTTGTGAGGATGGTTCCTCTCGGCATCATCTGGCGGCTCGTGGCCATCATCGTGGCGGCCCTCGCCATCATCCAGTTCACGGCGGCCGCCATCTATTACGCCCAGCGTAACGACCCGGGCGTGGAGCGCTTTCGAGCCCCCTTTCCAGAGCAGGTGATGGCGCTCACCCGGCTGCTCGACCAGCGTCTGGAGGCGGATCAGGAGCTGGTCCTCCAGTTGGCGAACGTGAGTGGCGTCAAGGCCACCGTCGTGACGAGCGCCCCCTCCCTTCCCGAGGAGGCGCTGCGGCTCCCCCGGCTGGAGGAGAACATCTCTTCAGGACTGGAGCCCCGGGCGTCGAGGACCATCCTGGCCTGGCTCGAGAATGACGTGCGGGAATCGGAGGAGGTCTCCTGGTTCAGGACGTTCCTCAAGGGCCACGTGACGGCGGCGGTCTCACTGGAGGACGGACGCCATCTCCTGGTCGAAGCGAACGGAGAGTTGACGGTGCGCCTCCTGGGCCTTCCCGTGGGCTTCGTCGCCGGAGTCCTCGGCGCCCTCGTCGCCATCCTCGCCATCTTCGCCGTGCTTCGTGAGATGAGGCCGCTCTCACGGCTCGCCAGCTCGGTGGGCACCTTCAGTGACGTCCTGAGGCCGGTGGAGATTCCGGAGAGTGGCGCCCGGGAGGTGCGGACGTTGATCCGCGCCATCAACCAGATGCAGGCCCGCATCGCCTCGCTGGTGAAGAATCGCACCTTCGTCCTCGCCGCCATCAGCCATGACCTGAGGACCTACCTGACGCGGCTGCGACTCAGGATGGAGCTCGTCCCGGAGGATGAGCTCCGTGAGAAGTCGATTCGCGACGTCGAGGACATGCAGGCAATCATCGAGGAGGCCCTGGCCTTCGCGAAGGGCTCGCTCTCGAGCGCTCCGGATGCATGCGAGGATATCGTGGCGGCCGTGCGCAAGGTCTCCGAGGAGTTCTCCCACGCCGGGGAGAAGGTGACGTTCACCTCGCCTCCGACTCCGCTCCTGGTCCGAGCCTCGTCAGCCGCCCTGTCACGGATTGCTCGCAATCTCATACAGAATGCCGTCGTCCATGGTGGCTCGGCGGAGGTCTCCCTCAAGAGCACTCCCGACGCGGTGGAGCTCTGGTGCGAGGACCGCGGACCTGGAATCCCGGCCGCGGAACGAGAGACCATCTTCGAGCCCTTCTATCGCCTCGAGGCCTCCCGGAGCCGGGAGCACGGGGGGGTGGGCCTGGGTCTCGCCATCGTCCGGCAGCTCGTCGAGGGGCTCGGCGGACACATCTCCGTCG
>QKJM01000279.1 GCA_003249315.1 Archangium sp. | reverse complement strand
CGCGAACGTCACCAGATCCTCCGCCGTGGCCTCCACCGTGGCCCCCACATCGAGGATGAGGGAGAAGGGATCGTCCTTCCCACCACGCCGCTGTCGCGTGGGGTACACCGAGGCCAGGGCCGCGCGCCGTACTCCCGGCAACAGCAGGAAGTGGCGGGCGCACGCCAGCACACACGCCCCCGTGTTGCCCGCGGACACCATCGCGTCCGCCTCGCCCTCCGCTACCAGCCGGGCCGCCACCGACACCGAGGCGTCCGGCTTGCGCGCCATGCCCTCCCCGGGCTTCTCGTCCATGGCGATGTACTCGGGAGCGTGCTGCACGGAGATGCGCTCGCCGTTGTGCTTCGTCTCGGCGAGCGCGTCATCGATGACGTCACGATCTCCCACCAACAGGGCATGGATATAGGGTGAATCCAGCGAGAGCTGCGCGGCCCCCCGAACGACCTCCGCGGGGCCGTGGTCGCTCCCCATCACGTCGAACGCAATGGTGACGAGCTTCGTGGCCATGGTGGCCCCATCTTACGAGGTTTGCGACGGATGGCGCGCACCGAGCATCGCCACCTGCACTGTCAGCCCCACCGCCAGCATCCCCCCTACTCCCATCAGCAGGGCGCCCGAGCCGTAGGGGGCCTCCGGGCCGAAGCCGGCGAAGAGCAGTCCCCCCATCGCCGGCCCGAGGATTCGACCCAGTGCGCCAAAGGACTGGTAGGCCCCGAGCGCGCCCCCCAGCCGCTCCGGCCGGGCGTGCAGGGACACCAGGGCCGACAGCGAGGGGTTGACCAGGGCCGAGCCCACCGCCAGCAGCCCCATCACCGGGAAGAGCCACCCATAGGAGGGAGCGAAGGGCAGCGCCCCCAGCCCCAGCGCGGTGACGAAGAAGCCCGCCACCACCATGCGCGCCTCCTGCCCTGGCCTCGGCTCCTGCGGCGGCCCCCGGCGCGGCCACAGCCCCGCCAGCTTGCGCACCAGCCCGCCCTGAATGGCCGCGGACAGCACGCCCACCACCGCGAACAGCCACCCCGCGCGCAGCGAGGCCTCGGACAGCACCGCCTCGTCCGCCCGCGCCGACAACACGAAGAGCCCCCCCTCCAGCGCCACCGGCCCTCCCGAGAGGAAGCGCGAGAGCAGGTACACCGAGAAGGTCCCCTCCATCTCCGCGAAGGCCGTGGTGAAGAGGAGCACCAGCAGCAGGCACCGCCCCACCACCGGCAGGCTCAGCGCCGCCCCCACCGCCCTCGCCGTGCGCTCAGGCGCCTCCGCGCGCCCCGCCCCCGGCCGCCTCGACTCCGGCAACCACCCCCACACCAACCCCAGGTTGAGCGCGGACAGCCCCGCGGCGAACAGTCCGATGGCCAGGTTTCCACCCCACGCCCCGAGGAAGCCCCCCAGCGCCGGCCCCAGGATGAAGCCGATTCCAAAGCCGGCCCCCACGAGGCCCATGCCCCGCGCCCGCGTCTGCGGCGTGGTGACATCCGCCACGTACGCCTGCGCCGTGGACACGTTGCCCCCGGAGACGCCGTCGATGATGCGCGCCAGGAAGAGCAGCGGCAGCGTGCCCGCGAAGGCGAACAACAGGTAGCCCACCAGCGAGCCCACCAGGCTCCCCAGCAGCACCGGCCTCCTCCCGTACCGATCCGACAGCTTCCCCAGCACCGGGGCGAACAGCAACTGCATCAGCGAGTACACGGAGACCAGCAGCCCCACCGCGAACGGTGAGGCCCCGAACTTCACTCCGTACACCCCGAGCTGAGGAATCAGGATGCCGAATCCGATCAGATCCAGCACCACGATGGAGAAGATGACGCCCAGCGACGCCGGGCGACCGGAGGGAGACTCCATGGAGGCCCGGCTCAGTCGCCGCCGCTCGCCCGCAGCCGGTTGGCCCCGTCGCGATCGATGCAGCCCTTGGTGAGCGTGTACTGGTAGGTGCCCACCTCGTCGCGCCAGTACTCACCCTCGTACGGCCAGTAGAGCTGATCATCCGCCACCGCCACCGAGTACCGGTACTTCTTGACGATGGCCGTGCGCCCACCCGCCTTGAGCTGCTCCTCGAGGAACTCCTTCTCCTTGGTCGTCGTCTCGAACTTGATCCGCAGGCCGTTGGCGAGGAGCTGCTTGAGGGCCACCAGCTCCACCTCCAGCTTGCCCTTGGCCATGACGCCGGCCTTCTGGATGAGGGCGGTGCGCTGCTCCTTGAGCTCCTCCAGGAGCTGCTTGGAGAGCTCGGAGTAGCGGAAGGTGTCGCTCTTCTCCGAGAAGGCGTCCATCTCCTCCTCCAGCTCGAGGATGGAGTCGTTCGTCTTCTTCAGATCCTGATCCGTCAGGGCCAGGCGGAGGATGCGCTCGAGGATGACGTCCGTCTCGTTCTTCTCCAGACCCTCCTTGTTCTTCTTCTGCACCTCGGAGAGCACGCTGTAGTACTCGCTCGCGTCCATCTGCTTCTTGGTGATCAGCTCGAGCTGATCATGGACGGGGAGGTAGGTGCGCTCGAAGTCCTGGAGGATGAGGTTGGACTCGCGGTAGCGGCAGTTCTCGTAATAGATGACCGCCTTGAGGATGAGCGCCTCGGGGAAGTACTCCTCGCGGAAGAAGGGCGAGGACAGGGTGATGAGGTTGCCGAGCGCCTGCTCGTACTGGCCCACGCGGTAGTTGGCCCAGCTCGCCTCGAAGAGGGACTCGAGCCACTGCGAGGTGCCGCGCTCCACCTTGTTGAAATAGAAGAGGGCGTAGCGGTTCTGCTGCATGCCGTAGTGGGTACGGGCGAGCTGCATGAAGGCCAGCTCGCGCAGCTTCTGGTTGTTCTTCACCTGCTCGGCATCCAGGCCCGCCGTGGAGCGGGTGAGGCGGATGACCTCCTTCATCGCTTCGATCGCGCCGATGGTGTTGATGTCCGCGCGCCGCTGCGCGGGCGAGCCGCTGACCCGGTTGGCGAAGCGGAAGAAGGTCAGTCCCTCGAGGTACTTGGCCCGGGGGTAGAAGACGTCGGTCTTCGGAATCAGCAGCGCCAGCCGCTTCACCTCGTTGAAGCTGACGTCCGCCTCCTCGGAGCGCTCCACCTGATCCAACGCCTTGCCGCGCACGAAGTGGTAGCGCGCCAGCAGGTAGTGGAACTCGCTGCGGAAGCGCTCGGGGAACTGGTGGTTCGCGTAGCGGGCGATCTCATCCAGGATGACGCTCTCGTTGCGCGTCTTGCGGCTGATGAAGAAGAGCCACTCCAGGCTGGTGCGGAAGAACCGGGTCTGCGGACCGACGGCGAGGATCTTCGAGAACTCGCCCAGCGACGAATGGTACAGCCCCATACGGTACAGGGACTTGGCCATGATGTAGCGCGCCTCCACGTGGAGGCCGGCGAGCTTGGGATCCTGCACCATCTCGAAGGCGCTCATCGCCGCCTTCGCGTACTCGTCGTTCTTGAAGAGCGAGATGGCCACGTCCAGCCGCTGGCGATCCTGGCTCTTGCCGGAGAGATCCACGCCATCGAAGGCCATGGAATCACCGGACTGGGAGGCGGTGTCCCCGCCGGAGGTGAGATCCAACCCCAGCGAGGGAGCCGAGGCCGCGGTGCCCGTGTCGGAGGTGCCCGTGTCCGACGCGGAGGCGTCGGCCGTGGAGCCCTCGTCCGCATCGTCCCCCTCGTCGGAGTCATCCGTGGCGGAGGGTTGGGCGGTGGCCGCGGGCTTCTTGCGCACCTTGCGGGAACGCTTCTTCTTCTTGGGCTTGGAAGGCTGGGAGAGGTCCAGGCCCTCGAAGCTCTGCGCGGACGAGGGCGTCGCCCACGCCAGCGTGAGCCCGAGGACGGCAACGAAGAGAGGCCGGAGCAAACGGATCATGACTCGGGGTACGCGGAGGGGAAGAAGAAGGACACACCCAGCTCGAAGAGGAGCTGGTTGCGGAGCGTGGTGGCTGGCTGCACGGCGCGCTCGACATAGATGAGATCTCGGAACTCGGCGCGCACCGTCATCCAGCGGTTGAGGAAGACGCGCGCGCCCACGCCGACGTTGCCCCCCACGGTGAACGCGGGCGCGCTGCCTCCGCCCTCCACGGGGCCACGGTACTGCACCGCGGACACGCCGCCGATGCCGTACAGGTCGAAGTGGAGGAAGCTCTCCGCCAGCAGGGACAGCTTGCCGTAGATGGGGGCCCACTGCACATCCAGCCCTCCGAGCAGGGTGAGCTGGCCGGGGGCCTCGCCGTCCAGCTCATCGAAGGTGGGGCTGCGGCAGCCGCGAGTGATGCCACCCTCTCCCTCGGAGAAGGTGCAGATCTGCGCGGAGCCGGCCACCGTGGGGATGGCGTAGCCGGCGCGCAGGCTCACGCCCAGCGTCTCGAAGGGGTGGTAGGTGATGGAGGCCCCGAGGACGTACTTGGTGAAGAAGGCATCCCGGATGGAGATGGAGGTGGAGGGACTCACCTCCAGGCGACCCTTCTTGAGGAAGAGGTGGCCGGAGACGGGGCGGATGCGCTCACGAAGGGGCCCCAGGCGATCCTTGTCCACCTCGGAGACATCACCGGCCTCCTGCTCGGAGGAGGCGGAGGGGGTGGGCGCGGGGGCCTGGGCCAGGGCCGGCGCGGGCGCCAGGAAGAGCGCGAGCAGCAGGCGAAGGGCGGGCTTCATTCGGCCTCCCGGCCGGTCGACTTCAACGGGAAGAAGACGGAGATACCGGCGTTGAGCGTCAGCATGTTCTGGGTCGCCCCCTTGCTGCTGGCGAGGGGCTGATCCACGTAGGCGGTGTTGATGAGGGCCACGTTGACGGCGAGGAAGTCCCGGGCCACGAAGCGCACGCCCAGGCCGAGATCCGCCGCCGGGTTGGGGCCGCGCCCCTCCTCGCTGGAGGTCGCGGTGTACACCACACCCGCGCCAGCCAGCAGATAGGCATCGAAGTGGAGGATGGAGTTGAGGAAGGCCACCTTGCCATAGATGGGGCTCCACTCTACGTCCCCCATCGCGGACCATTGAGGCACCGAGTAGAAGATGCGGCTCTGGAAGGTGCGCTTGGCGATGCGCACGTCATCCGAGGGCAGGACCTGAAGTACGGACGCGCGCGCGGACAGCGCCAGCGTATCCGCCAGGTAGTACGCGCCTCGCACCGCGGCGCCCACCTTCAAGTAGTACGGATCATTGACCGAGGTGGTGATGAAGGGCGCCAGCTCGAAGCGGTTCTTCTTCAGGTACACCTTCCGCTGGATGCTCTTGACCCGGTCATCCAGCGTCACGTCCCGTTCGGCCGGGGTGAGCGGCGCGACCGGAGGCACCTCGGCCAGCGACGAGGGCAGAGGAGGGGGTTCCTCCCCTCCAGAGAGGGTGAAGTCGTCGGAGGTGTCCTCGGACGCTTCATCCTGAGGTTGGGAAGAACCACTCAGATCGAGGCCAAGCCCCGTGTCTTCCTGGTTCTGGGCGAGTGCTGGCGTCGGCGCGAGGCTCAGCGCGAGCAAGAGGGCCTGGAGACGATTCACTTCCGGGTGCTCCGTGTCATAGGGGCGTCCGCCCGCCGATGCCTTCGGAATCGGAGGCTCATGGCGCCAGGCATCCTATCTGTCCCTGTCCCGGGCCAGCAACCGGACAATGGCCGCCTGCCTCCTCTCTGTCCGCTCGATGGCGTACGGCGTCCACTCTGTATTCACTCTTGCAAACAGGGCATTCGAGCACCCAGGTGACGGTTGGCAGGAGGAAGCGCTGTGCTACGGTGGGCACACACCTGTATCCCGTGAGGTACGCGTCGATGTCCCCTCGTCTGGCCTTCCTGGTGAGCGCTATACTGCTGAGCAGCGGGTGTGAGGTCACTTCGCAACTCGGAAAAACCTGCGTGCTGGTGAAGGCGTCATCCACCGGTCAGCCCTACGATCCCGTGTCCCTGAGCGATCTGCAGCCGGGCCAGGACTTCATCTCCTTCGGCTCGCTGGACTGTGAGGATCTGATCTGCGTGCTGGACAGGAAGGCGGAGCCGACGACGACCGAGGACGGAAGGGTCCTGGGCTACTGCAGCCAGCCGTGCTTGGAGACGCAGACCGACTCCTGCACCGTCACGGACGAGTCCGTGGACGCGGCGCTGAGCGAGCGCATGACCTGCCGCGCCCTGCTGTTGGATCAGCAGGCCCTGGACGATCTGCGCCGGCAGGATCCGGTCCGGTACCGGCAGACGTTCGGGGACCACAACTCGCCGTACTTCTGCGCGGGAAACTAGAGAAAAGCCGAGGCGCGTAGACCTTTTTCACGCGCCATTCGTGGACAGAGGGGTCCACACCCAGGAGCCCTACCCATGAACAAGACGGTCGCCTTCGTCGCCCTGACCGGCGGACTCGCCCTCACCGCGCTGGTGCTGGGCCTGCCACAGCTCGTGGCACCCCACCCCGCCACGCCGGTCACCCCCGTCGCCCCCGTCGCCCCTCCCCCTCCGGCCACCACGGCCCACGGCTCGCTGACGATGACGAGCCGGCTGTCGCACCCGTACATCATCCCGGGCACCTCGGAGCTGTTCGTCACCGTGGACGTGACGGGCGCGGAGGTGCCGGGGGCGAAGCGCTCGCCGGTGAACCTGGCGGTGGTGATCGACCGCTCTGGCTCGATGAGCGGCTACAAGCTCGCCCAGGCGAAGCAGGCCGCGCGCCACCTGGTGGGACAACTGCGCGACGTGGATCGGCTGGCGATCGTCCACTACGGCTCGGACGTGAAGAGCCTGCCGAGCCTGCAGGCCACGGCGGCCAACCGCGAGCGGATGCTCCAGTACGTCGAGGGCATCTGGGACGAGGGGGGTACCAACATCGGCGCGGGGCTGCACGCGGGGCGCTCGCACGTGGCGACGGCCCGGAGCGAGTACGCCGTCAACCGCATCATCCTGCTCAGTGACGGTCAGCCCACCGAGGGCGTGACGGACAATGCGGGCCTGACGCAACTGGTGAAGGGAATCCGCGCCGAGGGCATCACGGTGAGCGCGATCGGCGTGGGGACGGACTTCAACGAGGACCTGATGCAGGGCTTCGCCGAGTACGGGGCGGGTGCGTACGGCTTCCTGGAGGACGCGGGGAAGCTGGCCACGCTCTTCCAGAGGGACTTGCAGCAGGCGGCCACGAGCGTGGCGCGCAACGTGGAGCTGTCCTTCGAGCTGCCGGCGGGGGTGGAGCTGGCCGAGGTGCTGGGCTACCGCGCGAACCAGGCGGGGCGGACGGTGAGGGTGCCGCTGCCGGACTTCTCGGCGGGGCAGGTGGAGCGGGTGGTGACGCGGCTGAAGGTGCAGGGGACGGGGCCGGGGAGCACGGTGGAGGTGACGGGGCTGAAGCTGGCGTACATGGATCTCCTGAAGGATGCGGCGGTGGAGAGCGAGGCGAAGCTGTCGGCGGTGGTGACGGAGCACCAGGAGGAGGTGCTGGCGAAGCAGGACAAGGACGCCACGGTGTACGCGACGCGGGCGATGAGCGCGAAGAACCTGAAGCTGGCGGCGAAGGCGCTGCAAGAGGGGCGTCGGGAAGAGGCTCGGGGCTATGTGCAGCAGAACCAGGCCCTCTTCCAGGAGGCGGCGGAGGTGGTGAGTCCCGCGGCGGTGGCGGGGGACCTGGCCGAGCAGAAGGCCGTCCTCCAGGAGTACGAGCAGGCGGACAGCGAGGCGGCGGTGGGGGCAGCGGTGAAGCGAAGCAAGGTGAAGGCGATGAAGAGCTTCGGAAAGCTCGGCTCCACCTACTGAGCGACCCGCCGGGCGATTCCAGGTTGACCGATGGAATCGCCCCGCCCTATCTCCGCGTTCCTCGTAGCTCCTGGCTCCAACAGGAGCGCCACTGGAGGCGTGAAGCGTGAGCGCGGAAAAACCGTGGGTGGGTGTGATCATGGGGGGCAAGAGCGACCTGGAGCACCTGCGCCCCGGCATCGACGTGCTGAAGGAGCTGGGCATCCCGCATGAAGTGCGGGTGGTGTCGGCGCACCGCACGCCGGACTGGATGATGCAGTACGCGGAGACGGCGGAGGCGAGGGGCCTGTCGGTCATCATCGCGGCGGCTGGAGGAGCGGCGCACCTGCCGGGGATGGTGGCGAGCAAGACGCTGCTGCCGGTGCTGGGGGTGCCCATCCCCGCGACGGTGCTCAACGGCTTCGACGCGCTGATGTCCATCGTCCAGATGCCCAAGGGAGTGCCGGTGGGGACGATGGCCATCGGCAAGCCGGGGGCGATCAACGCCGCGCTGTACGCCGCCTCCATCCTATCGTTGAAGTACCCGGAACTGCGCCCCCGACTGGCCGAGTGGAGGCAGGCGCGCACCAACGAGGTGCTCCAGGATCGGGAGATCGCATGAAGAAGACCGTCCTGCCGGGAGGAACGATCGGCATCCTCGGAGGAGGCCAGCTCGGTCGCATGATGGCGCTGTCGGCGCGCACGCTCGGCTACCAGGTGCAGGCGCTGGATCCGGATCCGGCCTGCCCGGCGCGATGGGTGGTGGATCAGTGCTACACGGCCGGCTTCGGCAACGTGGAGGAGGCCAGCCGGCTCGCCCGCGCGAGCGACGTGGTGACGCTGGAGATCGAGAAGATTCCGCTGGCGAGCCTGAGGGCGGTGGCCGAGCACGCGCCGATGAGGCCATCGCCGGAGGTGCTGGAGGTGGTGCAGCACCGAGGGAGGCAGCGGGCGTGGCTGGCGAAGCAGGGCTTCCCCCAGGGGCCGTGGAGACAGGCGGACGCGCCGGAGGCGCTGGCGGCGGCGGTGACGGAGCTGGGCGGGCGCTGCTTCGTGAAGTCCTGCGAGGGCGGCTACGACGGTCGCGGCCAGTACCAGGTGAAGTCGGCCGAGGAGGCGCCGGAGGCGTGGCGCGAGCTGGGCCAGGCGTCCGTGGTGGTGGAGGCCGCGCTGGAGCTGGAGGCCGAGCTGTCCGTGCTCGTGGCCCGCGCCCCCAACGGGCAGGTGGTGGTGTACCCGCCAGCCTTCAACCACCATGAGGAGCGGATCCTCGCCTGGTCGCTGCTGCCGGGGCAGGTGCCGCCGCGGGTGGCCGAGCAGGCCACGGAGATCGGCCGCGCCATGGCCTCGGCCCTGGAGGTGGAGGGGTTGCTGGTGGTGGAGCTGTTCCTGCTGAAGGACGGCCGGCTGCTGGTGAACGAGCTGGCGCCACGCCCGCACAACAGCTTCCACGCCACGGAGGTGGCCTGCCTCACCAGCCAGTTCGAGCAGGCGGTGCGCGCGGTGTGCAACCTGCCGCTGGGCTCGGTGGAGGTGGTGCGGCCAGCGGCCATCGTCAACCTGCTGGGCGATCTGTGGCTGCGCGAGGGCGGGCCGAAGTTCGAGTCCGTGCTGGCCATGCCAGGGGTTCGGCTGCACCTGTACGGCAAGCGAGAGGCACGCAAGGGTCGGAAGATGGGGCATCTGTCCGCCGTGGGAGCCACGCCGGAGGAGGCCCTGGCGCGGGTGAAGGCCGCTCGCGACGTCCTGGGGTTCTGAGTCCATGAAGACGAACGCGGCCCGACTGCTGGACACGCTCGGCATCCGCTACGAGCTGCGCGAGTACCAGGTGGATCCGGAGGATCTCTCCGCCGAGACGGTGGCCGGCAAGGTGGGGATGCCGGCGGAGCAGGTCTTCAAGACGCTCGTGGCCCGAGGTGACAGGACGGGGGTGCTCATGGCCGTGGTGCCGGGCAACGCCGAGCTGGACTTGAAGGCCCTCGCCCGTCTGAGCGGGGACCGGAAGGTGGACACCGTGCCCCTCAAGGAGCTCCAGCCGCTCACCGGCTACATCCGAGGTGGCGTCACCGCCCTCGGAGGGAAGAAGGAGTACCCGGTGTTCGTCGACGAGACCGTCGAGCTCTTCGACGTCATC
>QKJM01000570.1 GCA_003249315.1 Archangium sp. | reverse complement strand
GGAGCGCCATGGGGATTGGATCGACACCCACTTCGTCTTCCAGGGACGACCCCCCTCTGGCTTCGACGACGGGGGGCTCGGCCGGGCATGGGGAGATCCCTGGGGCGCGGCACACGAAGCCCTCGGAGCTCGAGGAGCCGGAGCGGTGCTGATCCGCCCCGACGCCCACGTCGCCACCCGCTTCCCACTGGACGTGCCAGAGAGCCTGAGCACCTATGTTGGCACCGTGCTGCGCTGAAGCCCGAGGGGCGGGAGGCGCCCTACCCCGCCGCTCCGCGCAGGAGTTGGAGCTGTCGCTCCAGGTGCTCGGCCGTGCCTTCCATCAGCTTGCAGGCGATCTCGTCCACGTGCCGGTTGCGCCACGAGGCCAGCGGCGTACCGCGCACCCACTGGTTGAAGGAGCCCAGCGCCGGTCCGCAGTGGATCTGGTAGTCCGTCTTCTGCTCCCGGTCGCCGCGCAGGGCCAGGCGCGTGGTGTGGACGAAGTACCAGCGGAACACCAGGGCCATCTTCTTGCGGGGCTCGCGCTCGGCCAGCTCCACCATGGAGGGATCCACCCGCTGGTAGTACCGCCGCGTCTCCTCCCACACCTCCTCGAAGGAGCGGCGGAAGTACTTCTCCTGGAGCTGCTTGCGGGTCTGCCCGTCCAGGGCCTCGAGCGACTCATACTGCTGGTAGAGCGCGAAGAGGCGGTTGGCGCGGGCCGGGAAGAAGAGGGATCTGCGCACCACCTGAATCTTCGCGCCCAGCTCGAACATGTCGCCGGCGGGCGCGCAGGTGGTGTCCTGCACATCGATCGTCTCCAGCAGATCCTTCACCGGCTCGCTGGTGCCAGCCTCCACGGTGCATTGGTTGATGGAGCCGGTGAGGATGAAGTCCGCGCCCATGATGAAGGCGGAGGCCGCGGACTGGGGCGTGCCAATGCCTCCGGCAGCGCCCACGCGGATGCGCGTCTTGAAGCCGTGCTCCGCCATCATCCGATCGCGCAGCATCATCATCGCGGGCAGCAGCGCGCCGGCCACGCCCTGATCGGTATGGCCGCCGGAGTCGGACTCGACGCAGATGTCCTCGGCCATGGGCACCTCTCGCGCCAGGCGGGCCTCCTCCGAGGTGAGGTGCCCCGCCCGCACCAGCTCCTCCAGCAGGGACTCCGGGGCGGGGCTCATGAAGAGGAGGGCCACCTCGGGCCGGGACACCTTGGCGAGCACCTTGTGGGGTGCCTCGACGAGCCCGTCCGCCCGGCGGCGCAGCCCCTTCACCCGGAAGCGTACCAGCGCCGGAGTGAGCCGCAGGAAGGCCGCGGCCTCGATGTTGCGTACCCCATGGCGCAGAAGCAGCTCCACCAACTGCTCCTCGCGAGCGGGGCGCTCGAAGCTGTGGAGGAGATTCACCCCGTAGGCCTCACCGGGACGGAGCCGCGACTGGATGTCCCGCAGATCCGATTCGATCTGCTCCAGCGCCACGCCCCCCGTGCCCAGGAAGCCGATCAGCCCGGCGCGACCCATGCGCACCACCAGCTCCTTGGACGAGATGCCCTTGTACATGGAGCCGGCCACGTAGGCGAGGCGCACCCCATAGGCCTCGCGGAAAGCCTTGCTGCCGAGCGAGTCCGCGCGGATCACCCCGGAGGAGACGGGAGCGGTCGTCACGGGAGCGGGCGCCACTGCCACGGGAGCGGGCGCCACCGACACGGGAGCGGGAGCCTCGGGAGGGGGCGAAGCCTTGCGCACCTGGCGGATGAGCCCGGTGAGGACCTGGCCGGGGCCCACCTCCTCGAAGTGCTGTTCGCCGCGAGCGAGCAGGTAGCGCACGGTGTCCGTCCAGCGCACGGGCGAGTCGATCTGCCGGGCGAGCAGCTCGGCCACGCGGCCGTCCTCGTAGGGGCGGGCCTCGACGTTGGAGATGACGGGGAAGCGCGGGGAGGCGAAGGAGAACTCGCGAAGGAACAGGGAGAAGGCCTCGCGGGCCGGCCGCATGTAGCGCGAGTGGAAGGCGGCGCTCACCTTGAGCTGGACGACCTTGGCTCCCTCGGCCTGGAGCGCGGGGGCCACGCGCTCGAGGTCCGGCTTCGGACCGGACAGCACGTGCTGGGTGGGAGCGTTGTCGTTGGCGACGTCCAGCGAGTCCACGCCCAGCCCGGTCAGCACCTCGCGCGTCCGCTCCGGCGCCAGGCCGATCACCGCCGCCATGCCTCCATCGCGAGCCTGCCCCATCAACTCGCCGCGCTTGCGCACCAGCCGCACCCCGGTCTCGAAGTCGAAGACCCCCGCGGCGAAGAGCGCGTCGTACTCGCCCAGGCTGTGGCCCGCGGCGCCGTCCGGCTCTCGGCCTTCCCGCTCGCGCCACTCCAGCCAGTGGAGCGCGTTCACCACGAACAGCGCGGGCTGGGTGTACTGCGTCTGGTGGAGCCGATCGTCCTCGCACACCTCACGCAGCGAGTACCCCAGCACGGCCTCCGCTCGTGCCACCAGCGTGGCGTGGCGCTCGAACAGCTCTCGGCCCATCCCCGGCTTCTGGGAGCCCTGTCCCGGGAAAACGAGTGTCGTCATGGCAGGATCCTGACTGAGAGAGACAATTCCATACAGAACTCCGGCCTCCCGCGAGGAGCGGAAGCCGGCTCAAACGAAGCAGCAGCAACACCAACGGGAGCGCACCAACATGAGCGAAGGCCAGAAGGTCCACGTCAACGTCCTGAGCAAGGAATTCAACGTCAACCCCTACCCGTACTACAAGCTGCTGCGCGAGGCGGATCCGGTCTACTGGAGCGAGGAGACCCGCCACTGGCTCCTCACCCGCTATGAGGACGTGCAGGCCGGCCTGCGCGACGCGAGCCGCTTCTCCAGCCAGAGCAGCTCGACCTTCGCGGTGCGCGAGGATTTCATCCCCCACATCATGCCCCTGCTGCGCAGCTTCTCGCAGTGGGCGGTGATGAAGGACAACCCCGAGCACAAGCGCCTGCGCGGCCTCATCAACCAGGCCTTCCGCCCGGAGAACATCAAGGACATCCATGGCAGGACGCAGCAGACGGCGGACTGGCTGCTGGACCAGGTCATCGACAAGGGCGAGATGGACTTCATCAATGACTACGCCTTCGCCCTGCCCGCCACCGTCTTCGGCTCCATCCTCGGCCTGGATCGCTCGGATCTGCCCACCGTGAAGAAGTGGAGCGTGGAGCTCGCCGTGGCCACCGGCCGCGTGGACAGCCTGGAGCTGATGCTCAAGGGCCAGGAGAGCCTCCTCCAGATGTCCTCCTACCTGGAGGACGCCATCAAGGAGCGAATGGAGCGGCCTCGCGAGGACTTCCTCAGCTTCCTGGTGAAGGCCTGGCGTGAGGAGAACAAGCTGACGCTCGAGGAGGTGGTGGCGCAGATGGTGATGCTGCTGGCCGGCGGCCATACCACCACCATGAACGTCATCTCCGGCGGCCTGCTCGCCCTCTTCAAGCACCCGGATCAGCTCGAGCTGCTGAAGAAGAGCCCGGAGATCATGAAGCAGGCCACCGAGGAGTTCTACCGCTTCACCTCCCCCGCCCAGGCCCCCACCCGCATCGCCGCGTGCGACTTCGAGATCGGCGGCAAGGAGATCAAGAAGGGCCAGGGCGTGATGCCGATGATCGCCTCGGCCAACCGGGATCCCGCCGTCTTCGAGCGGCCGGACGAGCTCGTCCTCACCCGCGAGAAGAACCCGCACCTGGGCTTCGGCAACGGCAACCACATCTGCCCGGGCATGTTCCTGGCCCGCGTGGAGGTCCCCGTCGCCTTCGAGACGCTGCTGCGCCGCATCCCCGACATCCGCCGCAAGAGCGAGGACGAGGACTGGAACATGAACCTCAGCTTCCGCGGGCTGTCCACCTTCCCGGTATGCTGGGGCTGAGCCCGGCCTGAAGGCCCCGCGCTCACGACGAGCGCGGGGTCGTCTTCCCGGAGAGCCGATCACGGCCGGGCGTCGATCGACAGGGCGAGCAGCGGCTGCCGCACCCGGCGTCCCGGCTGCTGCGTGGGCTGCTTCTTCTCCAGCCAGTAGCGCTTGCGCGCGAAGACCACCGGAGCCAGGGGCGAGCGAACGGGCCCCCGAGCCTCGGGCGCCTCGCTGATGATCGCGTGCGCGTTGGTGCCACCGAACCCGAACGAGCTGATGCCCGCCCGGCGCACGCCCTCCAGTGGCTCCCAGGGCCGCAGCATGGTGTTGGGGAAGAAGGGCGAGGCGTCGAAGTTGAAACGGGGGTTGGGCGCCCGGCAGTGCAGAGAGGGAGGCAGCTCGCGGTGGCTCAGTGAGAGCACCAGCTTGAGCAGCCCGGAGATGCCCGCCGCGCTCAGCAGGTGTCCGAAGTTGCTCTTCACGCTGCCCACCGCGCACCAGCCCGTGCGCGAGCTGGAGGCGGAGTAGACCTCGGTGAGCGCCTTGAGCTCGATGGGATCGCCGATCTGCGTCCCCGTGCCATGCGCCTCCACGTAGCTGATCGTCCTCGGATCGATTCCTCCGACGCGCAGGGCGGATTGGATCACCTCCCGCTGGGCCACGGGGTTGGGGGTGGTGATGCCCATGGTGTGCCCGTCGTTGTTGACGGCGGTGGCGTCGATGAGGGCGTAGATGTGATCGCCGTCGGCCAGGGCCCGGCTCAGCGGCTTGAGCAGCACCGCCCCCGCGCCCTCACCGGGCACGAAGCCATCGGCCGACTCGTCGAACGTCTTGCACCGACCGTCCTTCGACAGGGCCCGGCTCTCGCTGAGCGTGAGGTAGACGCCCTCGTCCAGCAGGATGTCCACCCCGCCGGCCAGGGCCAGCTCCGACTCACCCGAGCGCAGGCTCTGGCAGGCCATGTGGAGGCTCACCAGCGAGGACGAGCACGCGGTATCCACCACCATGCTGGGCCCCTTCAGGTCGAAGAAATGGGACACGTGGGCCGAGATGAAGTTCTGCCCCGAGCCGATGACGCCGTTGCGGGTGGGAGCCGGCAGGCGCGCGGCGTAGGTGCTCATCCGCGATCCCACGAAGACGCCCACCGCCCTGCCCGCCAGCTCCTTCCGGGTGTAGCCCGCGTGCTGGAAGCACTGGACGCTGGCCTCCAGGAACTGACGCATCAACGGATCCACTCCCGGCGCATCCGCCTCCGCGATCTGGAAGTAGACCGGATCGAAGAGCTCGATGCCCTCGATGAAGCCGCCCCACCGGCTGATGCTCTTCCCGGGCTGGTGGGTGGAGGAATGGAAGTCCTCGACACGCCAGCGCAGCGGCGGCACCTCGGTGATGCAGTCGCGGCCCTCGCGGAGGGTGCGCCAGTAGGATTCCAGGTCCGGCGAGCCGGGGAAGTGGCAGGCCATGCCGATCACCGCGATCGGCTCGGGACGGCTCCGCTCCTCCTTGGAGAGGACGACGGCCGGCGCCGGGGACGGTTCGCTCGATGCGGACTCTGGAGCGGCGATCGGGACGGGCACCGGCTCGGAAGCGGGCATCGGCTCCACGACAGGCGCCCCGACCTCCTCCGGAAGGGCGGCCCGCACGGCCTCGGCGTGCTCCTCGACGAGGTACCGGCTCAGCTCGTTCAGCGTGCGGTTCTCCATCGGAACGGTCGGCTCCAGGCTCAGATCCAGCCACGTCTCGATCTCCATCAGCAGATCGATGATGAGGATCGAATCCACGCCGAACTCGCCGAAGTCCGTGTCCGCTCCCAGTTGCTGCTCGGAGATCCTGAGCTTGTCGGAGAACACCTGGCGCAGCTTCGCCAGCACGAGAGGACGCGGATCCCTCGATGCCGCCACGGGAGCGGAGGCCACTGCCGCTGGGGCCGCCACGGGAGCTGGAGCAGGAACCACTGCCTCCGGCGCCGCCACGGGCGCGGGAGCTGGAACCACGGGCGCCGCGGCCGCCACGGGAGCTGGAGCCGAGACCACGGGCGCCGGCGCCGCCACGGATGCGGGAGGAGGACTCGCGGGGACGGGCTCCGAGCGAGGAGGGAGCTGACGCCGGGAGCGCAGCAGGGCACCGGGAGAGAAGCGCTCCGGCTCGACGATGGCCGGCAGGAGCACGGCGCGGCCGGTGGCGAGAGCCGCGTCGAGCAACGCCAGCCCGTCGGCGGTGGAGTGCGCGACGAATCCGAGCGAGCGGTAGGGAGCGCTGTCGACCTCCCCCATGCCCACGTCCTTCCAGCTCGGCCAGGCGATGGACACCCAGGACTTCTGACCCTGGGCGCGCCGGTGCTCGGCGAGCCGATCCATGAAGGCGTTGGCGGTGCCGTAGTCCGCGAGGCCCACGGAGAGCGCGGGCACCGTCCCCGACACCGAGGAGAACAGGATGAAGAAGTCGAGCCGATCCACGGAGAGGGCGCGCTCGAGCACCAGCAGGCCGGGAATCTTGGGCTCGAACACGGTGCGGAAGTGGCCCGCGGGCTTGAGGATGAACGGAGGCGGCTCGAAGAGGGCGAGCCCCGCGCAGTGGACGCAGCCCGCGATGGGCCCCAGGGAGGCGCGGACCTCGGAGAAGAGCGCCTCGAGCGCATCGGCATCGGTCAGCGGGCCGGTGTGGATGCGCAGGCGCACGCCGCGTGCCTCCAGCTCGCCCAGCGCCGCGCGACGCTCGGGAGACAGGGGCTGCCGGCCCATGAGGACCAGGCGGCGGGCCCCCTTGGCCACCAGGTGCCGTGCCACCTCCAGGCCCAGACCGCGCACACCTCCGGTGATGACGTACACCTTGTCCCCGGAGATGTCCGGCAACGGCTCGGAGGCGTCCTGGATCGGACGCGCTTCCGGCAGGTACCGGTGACCTCCGCGGAACAACGACTCCCCGAAGGCATCGCTCGCGGCCAGCTCTGCCCGGATCACCCGCGCGAGCGCGCTGGCGTCGGAGGGCGCGAAGTCCACGTCCACCGTACGGGACCGCAGGCCCGCGTACTCGGCGCCGAGCCGGCTCACCAGGGAGGCCATCACCGCTCCGCGAGGATCCAACGCGCCGGGCTCTCCGAAGACGCGAAGGCCGCGGGTGAGGTGCAGGAGCGGGAAGGACTCGACGCGGCAACGCCGCAGGAGCGTCTGGAGCAGGCCGATCCGCCCCAGGGTCTCCTCGCCCGCGGTCTCGTCGAGGACGCCCTCGCCGGAATGGAACTCCGACAGATCGAGGATGCCCGCGAGCAGGCCGCCGCGCGCGTCGATCTCCTCGCCCAGCCGGACGCCCTCCTCGTGGCAATCGAAGTTCATTCGCGCGTCCACCGGAGCGTTCGGAGAGGCCCCATGCGAGGCGATCAGGAACGGGCGGACGCCCGGGAGCGAGGCGAGGAGGCCGCGGGCCGGGGCGGCGGTCTCGCCATTGACCAGCACGACCAGGGAGCCACTCAGCTCGGGGAAGGTCGATGCCAGCGGCTCGTCGTCGAGGCGCCACGTCTTCTCGAGCAGGACGGCGTGCTCCGGGAGACGCACCGGAGCGCGAGCAGGCTGCTCATCGGGAATCCAGCAACGCTCCCGGGCGAACGGGTACGTCGGCAGGGGGACGCGGCGGAAGAGCCCATCGGAGAAGAGCGCGACCGGATCGAAGTCGAAGCCGAGCGCGTAGAGCTCGCCCAGGGCCAGGAGCTTGGAGCGGGCCCCCTCCGAGGAGGACGCGGCGAGCGAATCGCGGATGCAGGTGCTGGCCAGCTCGTCGAAGAGGGCCTTGGAGCGGAAGGACGGGCTCCCCACGCCGGAACGGACGCCCAGGGGGGCCTCGCCGGTGGCGCCCATCCGGTCCAGGCTGTCCACCAGCTCGGAGAGCTCCGAGGCCACGAAGGCGGCGCGCACCGGCATGTGCAGGCGACCCCGGGCCAGAGAGAAAGCCACGTCTCCCGGGTGGGGAGCGTCCCCGCGCTGCAGGGCGTTCCGCAGGCTGTCGGCCAGGTTGCCGATGGACTCGGTGAGCGCGTCCTCGGTCTTCGCGGACAGCACGAACAGCCAGGCGGGCCGCTCCCGCTCCTTCGAGAGCGGAGCCGGCGCGGGCGCCTCCTCCAGCACCAGATGGCAGTTGGTTCCGCCGAAGCCGAAGGCGCTGACGGCGGCGCGGCGCGGCTGTCCCTCTTCCGCCTCCCAGGGACGCAACCCGGTGTTGACGAAGAAGGGCGTGTCCTCGAAGCGGATGTGACGATTCGCGGTGCCGAAGTGGAGCGAGGGCGGAAGCTGCCGGTGCCGCAGCGCCAGCAGCACCTTGAGCACCCCGGCCACGCCCGAGGCCGGCACGGTGTGGCCGATGTTTCCCTTCACGGAGCCGAGAGCGCAGAAGCCCTTCCGCTCGGAGGACTCGCGGAAGACCTCCGTCAGGGCCTCCACCTCGATGGCATCAACCTTCGGCAAGCCGATGCCATGGGCCTCCACATAGGAGAGGGAGGAGGGCTCGATGCCAGCCTCGCGGTACACGTCGCGGAGCAGCCGCGCCTGGGAGCGGGAGGAGCTGGGCGCCTCGATACCGACGCTCCGCCCCTCCTGGTTGCTGGCGATGCCTCGGATGACGCCATGGATGAAGTCCCCATCCTCGAAAGCGCGCGCCAGCGGCTTGAGCACCACCACCCCCACGCCCTCGGCCGGTACGAACCCGTTGGCGCCATCGTCGAAGGGCCTGCACTGGCCGTCGGGGGAGAGCAGTCCGGCCTGGGAGGCCATGCGATGGAACTGGGGCGTGGTCATCACGAAGACGCCCCCCGCCAGGGCCAGCTCCACCCTCCCCTCGCGGAGCTGCTGACACGCGAGCTCGATGGCGACCAGCGAGGACGAGCAGGCCGTATCCACCGCGAGGCTCGGCCCCTGGAGATCGAGGAAGCGCGACAGCCTCGCGGACAGGATGGCCGAGTCATTGCCCAGGAAGAGCTCGGCGCTCACGTCCTGACCATGCCGCTGGAGGTGCGCCAGATAGTCCGAGGGACGGACGCCCACGAAGACCCCCGTCCGGGTCCTCTCGAGCGTCGGCCCCACATGCCCCGCGTCCTCCAGGGCCTTCCAGCAGTGCTGCAGGAAGAGGCGCTGCTGCGGATCCATCCGCGCGGCCTCCTGCTGCGACAACCCGAAGAAGCGCGGATCGAAACGCTCGATCTCCTCCAGCCACCCTCCCCTCGCGTCCTCACTCCAGCGCTCGCGGGGGACGGGTGTCACCGAGTCCACACCCGCCGCCAGGTTGCCCCAGAAGGCCTCGAGATCCTTCGCTCCTGGAAACCGACCCGAAATTCCGATGATGGCGACCTGTTCGCTCTTCATTGTAGATTTCCAATCCTATTGGACGAGCATAACCGATAGCCCTCAAAAGAAGAAGATCGGACAATACGAAGCCAGGAGCCGGCCTGGGGGGCGGGGAGGCAACGCGGCTCGCCTGGGGCTGCGACAATTGACCGCAGGGGCCGGTCGAGACTCCTTTGCTATTCCGAGGCAAACGGAGCTGCTCATTCGGATCCTGGGAACGCATCTCCTGGTGAGCGAGGGGTTCCATGACGACACGCCCCGGTTCCGCCACGGTGCCGGGGATCCTCTACGCTGGAGAACCCTGACCATGAAGAGGCGGAAGACCAGCGCCCTGGCCGCCCTGGCGGTCGCCGCCCTCGTCGCCCCCGTGGAGGGGCAGGCCTGCGCCACCTGCACCTGTGGAGATCCGACCCTCACCTCCATGGGGACGGAACAACCCTTCGCCGGGCGGCTGCGATTCGCCACCCAGGTGCGCGCCTGGGGCCAGACGGAGGGACAGGAGGGCCTCGACGCCCACACCCTGCGCGAGCTGCGGATGGATGTGTCGGCGGCCTGGGCGCCCGTGTCATGGCTCTTCCTGTCCGCCAGGGTGCCGCTGCAGCT
>QKJM01000854.1 GCA_003249315.1 Archangium sp. | reverse complement strand
TACATCCTCGACTTCCTGCCTGGCCGCAGCTTCATCGAGTACCTCACCCAGCAGGGCCATGATGTCTACGCCATCGACTGGGGGACGCCCGGGTCGGACGAGCAGAACCTCACCTGGAGCGAGCTGCTGGGCGGCCACCTCCGCACCGCGGTACGCTGGACGAAGCGGGTGAGCGACAGCGAGGACGTGACGCTCTATGGCTACTGCATGGGCGGCACCATGGCCCTGGCCTACACCGCCCTCTACCCTCAGGGCGTGCGCAACCTGGTGGTGCAGGCCACGCCGGTGGACTTCAGCAAGGGAGGCATCTACTCGCTGTGGTCTCAGCCGAGCCACTTCGACGTGGACTCCCTGGTGGACGCCTACGGCAACGTGCCCCCCTATGTGTTGGAGAGCGGCTTCTTCATGGCCGCCCCGGTCCAGCGCATCACCAAGTGGCTGGAGGTATGCCGCAACATCGACGACCCGAGCTTCGTCACCACCTTCCTCGCCCTGGAGCGCTGGGGGTCCGACCCCATCCCCTTCCCGGGCGAGGTCTACCGCCAGTACATGAAGGACTGCTATCAGCAGAACCTCTTCTGTCAGAACCGCATGGAAGTAGGCCGCGAGCGAATCGAGCTGAGCCGGATTCAATGCCCGGTGCTCAACATCATCGCCGAGAAAGACAACATCGCCCCGCCAGCAATGAGCGAGCCGCTCTGCAAGCTGCTGGGCACGAAGGACTGCGAGACGATGCGCTTCCCGGTGGGACACATCGGCCTGACGGCATCCAGCAAGGCGCCGGTGAAGATCTGGCCGCGCGTCGACGCCTGGATGGGACGACGCTCGCGTCCGATGGAGGCAGAGGAGTGAGGGAGTCCGAAGTGAGAGAGCACGAGCCGCTGGTGAGGGAAGGTTCCATCCGTTTGCGAGACGGTCGCCGGCTGGCCTTCGTCGAGGCGGGAGATCTGCAAGGCGCGCCGGTCATCTTCCTGCATGGAAATCCGGGTTCGCGGTACATGCGCTACCCGGACGACAAGGTGACGTACGAGCTGGGGGTGAGGCTCATCACCCCGGATCGGCCGGGCTATGGGAAGTCGGACTTCCAGCGGGGGCGCACGCTGCTGGACATGCCGATGGACCTCGAGCAGCTCGCCAACGAGCTGGGGTTGGGGCAGTTCGCGGTGATGGGGGTGTCCGCGGGAGGCCCGTACGTGGCGGCGTGCGCGTACCGCCTGGGGGAGCGGCTGACGGGGGCGGCGATCGCCTCCGGCGCGGCGCCCTTCAACCGCTCCGGGGCGATGGAAGGAGTCAACCGGGACTACCGGGCGGCCTACACGATGGCCACCTGGCCGCCCTGGCTGCTCCATCCGCTGATGTCGATGCACGACCGGAGCGTGCGCCACCAACCCGATCGGGCCTTCGCGGCGGTGCTCGCGCAGTGCTCGGAGGACGACCGGAAGGTGCTGTCGGATCCGATCATCGGCTCCCAGGTGAAGAGCTTCCGCTTCGAGGCCACGCGCCACGGGGTTCAGGGGATGATCCGGGAGGCGCGGCTGCTGACCGCTCCGTGGGGCTTCCCGCTGGCGGACATCCGGGTTCCGGTACACCTCTGGTACTGGGAAGGTGACAGCATCGTGCCGATGCAGATGGGGCGCTACCTCCATGCGCGCATTCCGCACACGGTGCCCCACTTCCTGCCCGGCGGTGGCCACTTCTCCATCTACACGCACTGGAAGGACATCCTCACCACCCTGGTGCGCGGGTGATAGCGTCCGGGGAGGAGGAGTTCAGTCTACTGACTTCCGAGGGCCATAAACACAGTTTGGGCCGACCAACTCGCCCACATGAAATCGCATGGGTCGTATTTTCCCCTCCCCTCTCCTCATCCGTCCGCCTTGCGCTGATGCTTTCGCCCCCAAGCCGGGCTCTAGACTCTGTCGAAAATCCAGCATAGCAGCCCTGAACTTGCTCGCCTATTATCCGCCCATACAAGCTTGAATTTCTGCAAATTTGGCTTTGCAGATCGCGAAACCTTGACACCAATGACTTGCAATATGCTTCTCAACCAACTCTTCGCAGTAATTAAGGGAAAATCATGAAAAAAACCGAAGAATTGCTGGTGAAGGCGTTTGAAGAAGAGCGACCGGTGGTGCTGTTTCTGGGTCAGAACGCATGGACATCGCACAGGAGAGAGGACCCCATCCTGGCGGCGATGCTAGATCGACTTGCTCGTCCCGACCAAGTCGCTCATGGCTGGCCTGCACTAATCAATTCCAATGCTCTTACTGACGAGGACATGGCATGGATCACGGAACGGTTTGTCCGAAATGTTCAATCAGAAGCCATGCAAGACCTGTTGGATCTGTCTTGGAGTGCAGTCTTCACCACCCACATCGACCCTTCCCTGGTCAAGCGTCTCGAAACCAGAGGGCGCCAACCTGAAGCGATCCTATCTAGAGGACATTTTGCGCGCGTGCCGCGAAGCCGTTCACGTCCACCCGTACATTATCTATTCGGGCGTTCGGATGAAATAACGACTGATGCGCGCGCCCCTCGCTCCCGAATGGAGTTGCGGCAGCGGGCAGTTCACGCAT
>QKJM01000085.1 GCA_003249315.1 Archangium sp. | reverse complement strand
AGTGTCCTCCAGATCCTCCTTCATAGAGGGGGACGAAGTTGTCGTGTTTGTCGACGTCCCACACGTCCTTCTGGCCAGCTTTGGGGTGGATTGGAACCCTGTAGGTGAGGAGCTGCCCGTGTGGTTTGCGCGTCACCGTCTCCTGTTGGAGGTCGAGGATCTTCGCCGCGTCGTATCTGGGGGCGTTGTAGAATTTCTTCCGGCTCGCGGAGATCGTCACCTTGTAGCCGTTCTTCGCGTACTTGCAGGAATCCTGCTGGGCATGGGCATGCCGTACGATGCAGCCCTTCTTGTGATACTGGGAGGCGACCAGTTGCTGGAGGTGCTTTTTCTTCATGTTCTCCTCCGTGTTCACCGGGTATGCGTGCTGCGTGGGCATTCGGACACGATGAGGGCCCCCTTGCCGCCATCTTCATTGGAGGCCCAGACGAGGATGTGGCGAGTCTTCGCGTAACCTCGCTGGAAGGCGCGGACCGCGTTGCAGACGGAGACGGCTGCCGTGGCGGCACCCAGCTCTCCAAAGGACTCTGCCGGGCTCCAGATTCGCGCGCTCGTGAGCTCCTGGGGCAGCCGCGTCAGGACATGTCCCCACTCGCGAGCCTTCCAGGTGTCACCGTTCAGGCTTCCCATGAGCCAGCCAATCGTGTCCGTGGGTTCGTGGTGGCGCTGCAGGGTTTGATGGATGGCCTCGTGAAGGGCCTGTCCGTGTGGAGGCTTCCCCGAAAAACGGTGGGAGTCCTCCGTGCCCAGTCCTGGAGCACCGATGAGCGCCTCCACCGCGGCTCCCCTTCGGACGGCATGCTCGTATCGCTCGAGGAGGATGAATGCCGCTGCTTCGCCGGGCATGATGCCCACGGGCTGGTCGGGCACCTTGAGGATCCGAAGCTGGTGCAGCGTTCGCAACAACTCGGGCTCCAGATAGGAGTCCACCCCACCAATGATGCAGGCATTCAGCCTGCGCTCACGGAGAAGCGTGAGCGCGTCCGCGAGCGCTCGGACCACCCCGGCCTGACTCTCGAAGTACAGTCGCTGGTACCTGGGATGGAACGCGACTTCCTGGAGGGTACACAGCTTGGGGAGCAGTATTCTCGGAGCTCCTGCCTTCGGAGTTCGGATTCGAGGGGTCCACTCCTCTTGATTCGCAAGCGCGCGGCTGCCTCCCCGTCTCTTGCTTCCACCGCCCGGCGGAAGAAGTCGCTGGAGAGGTTCAGGAACAGTCCAGTGCTCTGGAGGTCCTCCTGCTTCAGCCGCGCATGGGTGAGGAGGTCGAGCAGGGCCTCGTCGGCGAGCCTCAGGAGCCGGCCCATGCCCTGGTAACCCTCGGTGACTCCACGGACAGGATGACCCTGGATGGGGACACTCTCGAAGAGATCCAGATCATGGACCTGTACCTCGGCCAGGGGGCCTGCTCGCTGCATTCCCGCCCGAGCGGCAGCACAAGCCGTGACGACTCCTCCCATGGAGGAAGTCATTCCCAGCCCGGTTACAGCCACCATGCTCTGGCCGATGGACATGCTCTCCATGCCTCGCATGAGACAGGCACCCTCACCCCGTCCCTGCCATGAAAGTAGCCCAGTCATCCCACCTTATTCACGATGTATCCCGCCTATGGCGCCATACGTGCTTCGCAGTTCGCCGTCGTGAATAAGATGGGGTAATTCCGAAGGGTTAGGACGAGGGCTACTTTCATGCATCGTGGTGAGCTGCCTTGAGGCTCATGTCCTCTCTCCCGGAGGGAGAGGGGTGGTTTTTTCCTCAGACCCGCAGCTTCTCTCGCAGCGTCTTTGCCCTCTCCTGCATGTCCGGGTCCAGGCTCGTCAGCTCGATGCCCTTCAGCCGCTGATCCAGGCTCTTCGGCACCTTCGCCTTCACCAGCTTCCCCGCCTCCTCCATCCCCTCCAGTTTCCCCAGCGCCTTGTCCACTATCCGCTCCCGCGGATGGTCCAGCAGGCTGTCCAGGAAGTACGGGTCGTCCGGTAGCTCCGGGTACTTCTCCAGGTACTCCACCACCCCCTGCGCCCAGCTCTTTCGGTCCTCCGCCTCCAGCAGCTTCTGCATCGCCTGCTTCTGCGCCTTCCGCTTGCCCTCGGGGTCGAAGGTCTTCGCCAACCCCTCCGGCAACTCTCCTCCCGTGAAGAGCGCGTCCGCCGCCGCCTTGTACTTCTCGTAGGAGGCGCTGCGCTCAATCCGCTGCTGCGCCGGATCATCATGGCGCGAGTGGCTGCGGCTCTTTCCTCTCGCCGCGTCTATCTCCCGCCAGCTCTTGTTGCGCTTGCCGGAGTAGCCTCCTCCACCATCGTTGTCTCTTCCCATCTCCTTCATCTTCCCTTCCGGGCACCCCACAGCGCCGCCAGGCCGCGCTTCACCAGGACTCGCACCTTCGCGAACTCCTCGGGAGACAGGGGGTGCTCCTCGTCCTGCTCCGCCTCGAACAGCGCCTCGTCCGCGTACGCGGCCAGGGCCTCGGGCACCGGCAGAGCCTCCATGCCCGGATCCTCCATGGCCTCCGGGGCCACACTCGCTACTCCCCGCGGCCAGCCGAGCTCCAGCATGGCGAACAGCTCGAACAGCAGGTA
>QKJM01000981.1 GCA_003249315.1 Archangium sp. | reverse complement strand
AGAATGGATGACCTGCATGCACGAATGTTGGATTCGATTTGAACTTTGTGCATGCGGGTAATCGTTTACCCGAGTCTTCTCACGGGGAGGGGAGGCTTTCATTCATAAGGTATCAGCGCGTTTCGCGACTTCGTGGAATCATTTCGGCGCTGTTGAACTGGCGTGGCGCGGAGCCATGGTGTGTCGCGTACTGACTGAGCGGGAGGCGTTGCCGCGGCTGGCCGCCTGGGAGCTGGAGGTGCAGCACCCTGGATGCAGGAGCAGCACAGTGGCAGTCGGCCAGGAGGTGTCGCTGGAGAGCCTGGGCCTGCTGTCGCATGGAGGTGGGGGCGCACCCGGGATGCCGGCGGATACGGGACGTCACCACTGAACTGCTGATCACCTGCCGCGCGCATGACTTCGACAGGGGCGGGTGGTGAGAGATGCGCAGGCGCTGAAGCATGAGATGCACCCTCTGCTCCCGGCGGGTGATGATCATGTGCTCGACCGACTGGCGCCCACGCCTGAGTCCCACTCCGACGAGCGCTGCTGCCCGCCGGACCTGTCCTCGCTCCCGAGTTCCCATGGAGGCATGCCCACTCGCTTCGCTGGAGCCTCTCCCTCCTCTGCGCCGTCCTCCTCGCTCGGTTTCCTCCGCCGTGCATACGCCCTTCAGCGGCGTGGCCGCCGTCATCGTGCCTCCCACTCGCGCGCCCTTGCCCACCTGCTGGCCGCCGACGCCACCGCGCTCCACAGCACCGTCATGGCTGCTGCCCACCTGACTTGCATGGATGGCTCCCCTCTCGCGCTCCTCTCCTGGGAGAGCGCGGCTGGGGAGAGGACGCACGAGTCCGTTCGCGATTGCCTGTGAGGTTCTTCGCCTCGGAAGAGGGGGCTCCTCTGTCCTTCTGACGACATGGGCGTCGGCTCGGAAGGGTACTTCCCGTTGACCCGGGTGCTTCCCACCTTCCGGAGAGACGTGAAGTGTCAGGAGGCAGGGATGGCGGACAAGCGGAAGGCAGGGCAGGAAGGGTCTCAACAGCCTCGGCGCGGAGGTGGCGAGGTGGCACGTCCGGCGGCGGGACGGCGACGCCGGGGCAGGGCCGAGGCGGGACGCATCGCGGTGCGTCCGGAAGCCGCCCCCTACCGCCGCGCCGTCGTGGACGAGCACGCCGAGGCGGTGCGCCAGCGGATAGAGGCCGCCATCGCCAATGGCCGGCGGATCCGCGAGGAAATCGAAGGTCGCATCGACGAGCAGCTCGCCCGGGAGGAGGAGCCCGGCGGGGGCGGCGAGGCCGGCAAGGTCATCACCCGGATGACCGCCAAGGCCCGGCCCGCGCCCCGGGGACGAAGGGCGTAGTCGCCGGTCTCGACAGGGTTCAGCTCGTCACCTTCGTGGAGGGGGGCAACGGAGCGGGGGCTTCCGCTCCCTCCTCTCCCAGGGACGCCAGCTTGCGTGCCAGGTGTGCGGCCTGGGCGCCCTTCGCGCTCGCGTCTCCACCCCTCGCGCCCACCAGGGATACCCGCGCGCGCTCCAGCAGCGCCACCTGGGCATGGAGCTGTGCCAGCAGTCGCTCCCGCTTGCGCCCCAGCGCATCCAGGTGGTTCAGCTCCTCTCCCAGCGAGGACGCCGCCAGCTCGAGCTGCCGCCGCGCCACCGCGTCCGTCGTCGCGGCCGCCTTGGCCTTCAGCTCCTTCACCTGCGCGTCCACGTCCTGCTGCTCCACCGCCGCCAGTTGCGACTCCAGCGCTGCGTGGGCCTCGGCCAGGGTGAAGACCTCGCGCGTCATTTTCTCCAGCACTCCCACCAGCTCCGTCCGCCCCGCGCCCGCCTCTAGCTTCCCCACCTCCTGGCGGCACTGCCGGTAGAGCCCCAGCGCCCTCGACACCAGCGTCCCCGACTCGCCCGTGAGCTGCTTCTCCAGGGTGCTGCCCCGCGACTCCAGCGCGTCCGAGTGTACCTCCACGTGCGTCAGCAGCGTCCCCACGCTCCAGAAGAGCGCCACCGTCGAGAAGCCCACCATCGCCCCCATCGGCCCCGGGGCTCCGTCGAACAGCCGCGCGTCCATCACCTGCTTCACGTACAGCCCCAGTGGCACCATGACTCCCGCGCCCACCGCCCCGGCCACCACCCGTGCCGGCTTCGGTCGCCACTTCATCCCCAGCAACCCCACCACCCCCGCCGCCAGCGCTCCCGTCCCCGCCTCCGACAGCGGCGTCGGCACCATCAGGATGTCCGGCAGGTTCAGCAGCACCGGCAGCCCCACCCACAGCGCCGCCCACTTCTTCCAGTCCAACCGCACGCTCGCCAGCGTCGCCAGGCCGACCGCGAAGAAGGTCTCGTCCACGTGCAGGCCCAGCAGCCGGGAGGCCATCGCCACGCACAGGCCCGCCACCGCGCCGCCGCCCAGCGCTCGCAGCGTGCGCACCTCGAAGTCCTCGCGTTCCTGCAGCTTCACCGAGAGCGCCATGGCCCTGCCTTCCCTCGTAGGCGTTGTTGTGTCCGAAGCTCTTCAGCGTCCGGCGGTGGAGGTGTAACGCTCCACGCCTCGCTTCGGTTTTACCCCACGCGGTTTCATAGGCTGCCCGCGTTCGGGCC
>QKJM01000043.1 GCA_003249315.1 Archangium sp. | reverse complement strand
GTGGACGAAGTACCTCGTCGTCCAGGAGCTCACCACCCGCTTCGATGGTCGGGAGACCGTCTCCGAGCGGCTGTCCGCCCTCTACGGGGAGGCTCCGGAGCCTCGGTTCGGCCCGCTGCACTACAGGCCCCGACGCTATATCGACATCTCCGAGTCCTTCTTCCGCCTGCGCTACGCGGAGAACCCGGGGGCGGCCTGGGGCCTCTTCGGCGACCTGCCGCCCAAGGTGCGCGGCCCCCTCTTCCACCTGGTGAGCATCGGGGCGGTGGCGCTCATCCTCTGGTTCGTCAGCACCCTGAGCGGGCGCAACCCCAAGGAGCGCTGGGCGCTGTGGGGGGCGCCGCTGGTGCTGGGCGGGGCCATCGGCAACTACATCGACCGGCTGGCGCGGGGCTTCGTCATCGATTTCCTGGAGGCCCACTGGTACGACAAGGCCGCCTGGCCCTCCTTCAACGTCGCGGATACGGCGATCGTCGTGGGCGTGGGGCTGTTGATGGTGGACGCCTTCGTGCGCAAGGACAAGGCCGAGGAGAGTTCCCGCGAGCAGCCGACCGAGGCCGCTCACTGAGTCCGCGTCACCTGGGCGGCCTTCCGCCCGTCACACCCCTGGCCCCATGCTCCCTGTCCTCGTCCACTTCACCTTCACCTCGCTCGGCTCTCAACTGCTCCTCTACGGCGTGGCCCTGGCCGTGGTGGCCTCCATCGCCCTCAATGGCTGGAAGGGGGCGCCCGCGGGAGCTTCCCAGCAGGACCGGCTGATGCGGGCGCTGATGTACGGCGGGGTGGGGGCGGGCCTGGCCTTCGTCGGCCTGCGGTACGCGCTGCCCGAGTCGGCCATTCCGGGGGGACGGGGCGAGGGGCTGCCGGTGCATACCTATGGCCTGCTGCTGGCCACCGGCTTCCTCCTGGCGGCTTCGGTGGCGGGACGGCTGGCCCAGGACGAGTGGCGGCGCCTGGAGTGGGTGGGGGATGGCAAGGGTGGCGGCCAGTGGGTGGACACCGAGGGGCCGCGCAAGCGCGAGCAGGTGATGGACCTGTCCCTCTGGGTGCTGGTGGGCGGCCTGGTGGGGAGCCGGCTGTTGTTCGTGCTGGTGAACTGGCAGGAGTACGCGAAGAACCTGTCGAGCGTGTTCTCGCTGGGCGGAGGGCTTGTCTTCTACGGGGGACTGATTGGAGCGGCGGTGGCGGCCTTCCTGTTCTCGCGGCGGAACGGGATGGACTTCCTGCGGCTGGCGGACGTGGCGATTCCCACGGTGTCGCTGGGGCAGAGCCTTGGGCGGCTGGGGTGCTTCTCGGCGGGGTGCTGCTGGGGGGACGTGGCGGCGGCGGGCACGCGCTTCATGGCCCACTTTCCCGGGGCGGGGCTGGCGAAGGACCTCTTCGGGCGGCTGGGTGGCACGGCGAGCCTGGCCTTCCAGTCCCAGGCGCGGGACACGCGCTACGTGGTGGAGGCCACCGGCGAGGTGCTGCACCACGCGGCTCCTGGCGCGGTGCGCATCTCCGAGTGGGTGGCCAGCCACGGCACCACCCTGCCGGTATACCCCACGCAAATCTACGAGTCGCTGGGCCAGCTCCTGCTCTTCATGGGGCTGCTGTACGCGCGTCGCTTCCGACGCTTCCACGGGCAGATCTTCTCCCTCTGGCTGATGGCCTACGCGGTGCTGCGCACCTCGGTGGAGCTGTTCCGCGGGGACGTGGAGCGCGGCACCCTGCACGGGTTGCTCGAGTCGCTGGGCGCCCACGGGCTGGCCGACGCCGTCCCCCTGGAGGCCTGGTACAACATCTCCACCAGCCAGTTCATCTCCCTCTGCATGTTTACCTTCGGCGCCATTTTGCTGTACCGGCGGATCCGACAGGGGAGCGAGGCGGCTGGCGTCGGTCCGACACCCAGCCCGGCTTGAGGTTGATTGCGGCGCGCGTCTTGGGGACACTGTGAGTTCTCATGGCGTACGACGCTCCCAAGAGCCAGACGAAGTCCTCGAAGTCCTCCAGCGCGTTCCTGGGGACGCGCTCGGGAGGGCCGGCGAAGTCCAACAGCGAAGTGGCCTTCCAGGAGTGTGAGGCCATAGAGGCAGAGCTGGCGGCGCTGAAGGTGACGTACGAGCAGTACTTCCTGGGCATCGAGCGCAGGCCACCGGCGAGGGAGCACGACGCGCTCAAGAAGCGGGTGGACGCGCTCAAGCGCAGCTTCGTGCGCAACACGGCGGCCAAGTTCCGCGTGCAGGCGCTGGCCAACAAGTACCTCAGCTACGAGCGCATGTGGCAGCGCACGCTGCAGGAAATCGAGAACGGCACCTACAAGAGGGACGTGGCGAAGGCGAAGCGCCGTCTGGAGAAGCCGCCGGCCGCCGCCGACAAGCCGCGCTCGCAGGGGCCCTACGAGCTGCTCGAGGAGGACATCCCCACCGATTTCGATCTGGACGAGGCGCCCGCCGTCCGTCCTCCGCCTCCGCCCTCCGCGGCGAGGCCTCCGGCATCCTTGGATCCGATTCCCTTCCGGGGCGCGCCCTCCGCGGTGTCGTCGGTGCCCTCGGTGGCGCCGTTGGTGCCCTCGGTGGCGCCGTTGGTGCCCTCGGTGGGCGCG
>QKJM01000063.1 GCA_003249315.1 Archangium sp. | reverse complement strand
GGATCAGCCTGCCTAGGGACTTCGTTTCCGACCCGGATATCGCCAAGGTGGTGGCGGGGGCCCCGAAGGTGCGCTCGAGAACGCAGAAATGCGACTCTGGCAGGATCTACATCGAACGATCCGGGAGGGAGTGAGGGCTGCCTTCCCACCTTGCATCTCGTCCCTGCATCTCGTCCCTCCTGGAGAAGGTGTCAAAGGACTCGGCTTCGATAAGCAGGCTCCCAATGTTTCCGAGCATTTGAGGCGGGCAAGGTGTCTCCCGTCTGGAGGCGCTCATGGGCCGGGGAGCCCGCCAACGGGGCCAGTGTCACGCCGGCCTGGTGGCCAGGAGCAGCAGGTATCCCAGCTTCTGCGTGTAGATGGCCGCGATCTTCGGCCAGATATCCAGCGTCATCGCGTGGAACTCCGCGCCATAGGTGGCGCTGAGCTGTCCTTGCTCCCGGTCGATGAGCTTGTCGGTGCCCTCCATCGCCTTGCGGGTGTTGGGGGTGATGTCGAGGGACTCCTTGACGGAGAACCCCACGGCCTCGAGCAACGGGGGGTATTGGTCGAAGCGCAACAGCGAGGTGAGCATGAGGCCCCGGTACACCAGCGTGCGCTCTTCCTCGGGGATTGGATGTTGCTCGGTGACGTCCGTCAGGACCAGGACGCCACCCGGGCGAAGCAGGCGGAAGGCGTGGCGGAGGACGTGCGCCCGGTCGGGCATGTGGAGCAGCGACTCGAAAGCCCACACCGCATCAAAGGATGCGTCCTCGAACGGGAGTTCCATGGCATCAGTCAACTGGAAGCGCACCCGGTCGGAGAGTCCTTCTTGCTGGGCCCGCGCATTCGCCTGCTCCACCTGGTTGGCACTGACGCTGATCCCCGTGACCGAGCAGCCGGTGGTCTGCGCCAGGCGAACCGCGGGCCGACCCGTACCGCACCCGATATCCAGCAGCCGCTGACCGGGACCGATTCGAGTCCTCTCGATCATCATGTCGGTGAGTCGCTCCTGCGCCTCGACGACCGAGCTCGTGTCTTCCGCGTCGGACCAGTAACCGACGTGGATGTTGTCGCCGAGAAGAGTCGCCAGGAACGGCCCCATCTGATCGTAGTAGCGCCCGATTTCAGCGGGTGTCGGTTGCGGTATCTGGTTCACTCATGCTCTCCGGTGCGATTCAGCGGTTTTGCTGAAATTGGACATTTTCCATGAAAGTAAATTTTCGTGATTGAATAATTCTTATAATTTGGGGCTTCAAGGATTCTCCCGCACGGGTCCTCCTCGCTCGGAAGAGGAGGTCCTGCTCTTGTTGTCTTGCTGACGTCGGGATGTGGCTGAATGGAGCTCAGGCAGGAGGAGCCGGTGCGTTGGGAGGTTCGAGGCCGGTGCTCTCGGTGTCCGCGCGTGTCCTGGGAGAAAGACTTCTCATACAGCTTTTCCCTCTGCTCCGTCTGTTGCTTGAAGGAAGCAATGACACCCATTCTGCTCGTCGTGGAGGGGCTTGGCGTGCTGCTGAACCGCTACTCCCGCGAAGGAGCGCGGACCTGGCAGCGTGCTTGCCTGCCGGTATGAGAAATGGCATCGTCCCGGCTGGAGTTGAACCGCAACCGCTATGAATGGAGGTGACGCATCGTTACTCTCAGAATGGATCTTGTCCGTTATGCGTAGCGGGGCTACTGCATAGCGCACCCGGTTATGGAGTAGCCCTGCTCGATCCTGATGACCCCAATTAGGAGGAGCATGATGGGCTACAGAAAAGCCGACGACATATTGCCGCCATCCCTGCTGCTTGCCGTGCAGGAATACATAGATGGGGCGTATGTCTACATTCCGAGAAGGGAAGGGCGAAGGCGCCCCTGGGGCACCCCCACCCGAGGCAGGCAGAAGCTGCGCATCCGCAACGCGGAGATCGCCAGACGGCGCGCCGCGGGGGCCTCCGCGCACGAACTCGCGGCGGCGTACTTTCTGTCCGTGAAGACCATTTACAAGATCCTCGCCTCGTGCAGGCCAGACCGATAATTCGCACCCACAGGCGCCATGGCCCACCGGCCGTGGCGCTTTTTCCGTTCTGAACCGAAAAGGAGGGAGACGCGAGGGGGCAGCTTGCTACAACCGGGAAAACTCCAACACGAAACGGAGACCCGACCGTGTCGCCACATTCTCCACCATGGACAGGCTCGGATGGCGCCTTTCTGCGCGAGGTGCAGTTTGACCTCATGATGGGCCCCAACTGCCTGCGCATCCTCGAGGAATTGACTGCTCCCCAGGCACTTCCCCTGACGCTGGAGTCCTCCATGCGCATCCTGGACCTCGGCTGCGGCAGGGGGCTCAGCTCCATGTACCTGGCCTGTGCCACGGGGGCGCACATCACTGCCGCGGACCTGTGGATACCCGCCGAGGAAAATCAGGAACGGTTCGAGCGCTTCGGCCTTGCCCAGCGCATCACCCCTGTGCATTGCGACGCGCGTGGCATGTCCTTTGCCCATGGGCAGTTCGACGCCCTGATCAGCGTGGATGCCTACCACTACTTCGGTACCGACGACACCTTCATGGACACGCACATCGCCCCGCTGCTCAAGCCCGGCGGTGTGGCGGCCATTGCCGTGCCCGGGCTGCAACGGCCGCTGGAACACGGCGTGCCTCCGGAGCTGCTGCCCTTCTGGCAGGAGGGGATGCACTTCTATCCTCCCGAGTGGTGGAGCGCACTGTTGGAGCGTTCCACGCTCATGGAGTTGCGTGCGTGCCATACCATGCGCTGCCACGACGCCGCATGGCAGGACTGGTTGAAGTGCGACAACGAATATGCCCGCCGTGACGTGGACATGATGGCCGCGGAGGGGGGCCGCTACTTCAGCACCGTGGCCATGGTGCTGGTGCGGCGGTAGGTGCGGGCGATACCCGGGAGCGACAGCGGCGGCCTGGAGGGCGATGTCCTGGCCCTCGTGCCCGGGCAGGTGTCAAAGGACTCGATTTCGTTAGTGTTTTCAAGCACTTGCTCACGTGCTCAGAACGCGTATCCGACCGAGAACTCTCCGAAGAACGGGGCATTCACGAAGGCGGGGTTCTTGTCGACGAGGCCCTGGAAGGCGTTGTGCGCCCCGTCCTGATTGCTGGTCAGCGTGGTGTTCTGCCACGCCAGGCCGTAGCCGCCTGAAATGACCGCGTTGAAGCCGTGCCAGAACACCCACCGGTAGCCGATGTTCAACCCCGCGGCGACCTCCGGCACTGCGAAGTCGAAGGCGACGCCATCCGCTTTCCCCGAGCCGTAGACGTACCGGTACCGTGCGTACGCGCCCACGAACAGGGACGTCATCTGGGGAGCGATGTGGTACCGGTAGTTCAGCACCGCGGCCAGCTCCGTGCCGTCGACCAGTTCGGTGTCCAGCATCGGCGAGAACTCGAGGCGAACGTCGAAGCCGTGGTGCCCCTGGTGCAGGTACTCGTAGTTCACGACGTAGGCGTTCATGAGCGGGATGGCCAGCGCGCAGATGTTCACGGCGTGCTGCTCGGTGTTCAGCCTTGCGTCGGTCTCCGCGGGCTCCGTGGTCTCTACGGGCTCCGTGGCCTCTACGGGCTCCGCGGGCTCCGCGGCGATGGAGGGACTCGAGACGGCCAGGGCGACAGTGAGAAGGAAACGGGTTCGCATCGGGTGACTCTCCGCGAGGAAGGTGAGGACGGCGCTCTCGCCGTCTCTTCTTCGTACCCGTGCAAATCCTCCCGCTCGATGAACTTATTTGGGATGTGCGCGTGCATTTCTGCACGCCGCCCGCGCGATCGATCCATCGAGTCGGTCACGGCGTGCTGCAAAGGCCTCATGCACGTGGTCCATGAACGCGCGGATCCGCGTGTTGTGCCGAAGATCGGGCAGGGTCAGCGACCAGAGGTCGCGGGCCTCATCGGGGGAGCCCACGAGGAGCGGAACGACGTTGGGGTCGGCGTCCCCGTCGAAGCAGGGGACGAAATGCACCCCGATTCCCGCGCCCAGCGCCGCCCGACCCACGGTGTAGTCCCCGGAGCGGAGGACAATCCGCGCGCCTGGCGCGTTGACCGCCAGCCATTGTTGGAGCCAGGCCGCGGACGCACGGTCATCGGAGCACAACCAGGGAAAGGCGCCGAGGGGCGCGTCGAGCCCCACCCGCTCGACCAGGGACCGCGCCGCGTAAACCCCAAACTGCACCCGCCCGTGCTTCCGGCCGAACAGGTGCTCGGGAGGGTCGTCGCTCAGTCGCAACACGACGTCCGCCTCCCGCCGGGTGAGCGAGACCTCCTCGATGCTGGCCAGGACGGTGAGTTCGACGTGGGGATAGCGCTCGAGGAAGGACTCGAACACCTCTGGGAATCCGGAGAACAGGAACTCCAGCGTGGACACGCGGAGGGGGCCGCGAAGCTCGGCGTCCCTGCCCAGCACCCGGCCTTCCAGTGTCAACACCTCCCCTTCCATGCGCTGGGCGACGTGTGCGATGTCCTCCCCGGCCGGCGTCGGGGCGAATCCTTCGGGGGTTCGGTCGAAGAGGCGCACCCCCAGGCGGTCCTCGGTCTGGCGAAGGCGACGCCCGAGCGTGGTGCGGGTCACGCCCAGGCTCTCGGCTGCCTCCGTCAAGGTGCCGGCCCGCGTCAGCGCGAGCACGAACCGCAACTCATCCCAATCCATGCGCGACTCCCGTGGCCTGGCCTCTATGGCCGAAGTGGAAGACAACGGCGGCGGAAGCCGTGTCCATTCCCGGTCGCTGTTGTCGACGAGAGCAGCCCATGAGGCCCATAAGAGGGATAAACGGCCTGTGGGAGGTGGGGACGTAGGGGTAGAGGTAGGGAAGAGGGTCGTTGGACGGCGTGCGGAGGCGGCGGTAGGGCCCGCCGCAGGTGAGGAAAGGAGGGCCTGGAGGAGGGAGGAGGTACACGCATGCCCGGGCCGAGCCCCGAAAAAGCGTTTGACACCTTCTCCGGCCACTAAGCGGACACGCTGGCATGACGCCCAGCGTCCTCGACACTCCCTGAGAGCACCTTATAGGGTCCATTTGTCCGCGTTGACCACGCCTCGGGGAAAAGGTGAGTACGTCGGGACGGCGTTTGCGTCCTTGCGGGGGCTCGCGGGTCGAACTCCACGAGGCCATCCGGAAGTGGATGGGCCTGGCAGGGGACAGCGCCAAGCGCTCCGTCGACACGGGGGCGCGTGGCCCCAACATCGTGGAGCCCGAGGGCTCCGGAGGACACCGCATGGCCACGTCGTTGAATGCGATCTCCACACTGTCAGCGAACCGCCAGCAGACGACGGTCGAGATTCGCAACCAGACGCCCTTTCCCGTGAAGGTCTTCCGCAAGCTCCCGCAAGGCAAGGAGCGCCCCGTCAACCTGCTGGATGGCTATCGCCGCTACGTGCAGGAGGCGTCCGTCGGCGAGGAGATCATCGTCCGGCTGGCGTGCAACCTCTGGGAGGTGGCTCGCCTCACCACCACGAAGGCCGCCCAGACGTGCGTCATCGGCGAGGACGTGCTCCGCTCGCGTCCCTCGGGTGATGCCAGGGTGCAGGTGAAGCTGGACGTGCCCGTGATCGGCGCCGCCCTGTTTCTCGTCGACGCCAGGGGGGCGAGGATGCCCGTCGCCCCTCGCGTGGAGGCAGGGACATTCGTGGCTGAACTCCCGGTGGGCTCGGTGCTGCAAGGCATGGACCCGCGGAGACACGCCACGTACTTCTGGCTCATCGTCACGCCCGCGGGCGAGCCCAACGTACTCGGGCAGACCTTCAGCACCGGCACGGGCTGGGGCGTGGTACCCGAGAGGGGCGAGGTGGCCCTCTTCGTGGACCTGGCGCTGGGGCGGGACGCCTCGTGGGAGCCTACGGCGGCGCCGAGCGAGCCCTTCTTCTTCCTCTTCCATGGAGACATTCCGGACGTCTCGGCGCTGCTGGCCAGCACGCGGGTGGCCTTCCCTGGAGGAATGAGGACGGCCACGGCGTCGCTCGCCGCGGGGAACAGCCCCATGAAGGCGCGGACGCTGGAGCAGGTGCTCGAGCAGCAGCCGCCCACCAAGGGCGCGCCCCTGAAGAGTGCTGGCCCTGTCGTGCTGCGCGCGGTCGCGGGCGCGGGGACGCGAGCTGTCTTCTACGAGAGCGCCAACTTTCATGGGGACGACTTCATGCCGGACGCGGGCACGGTGCCCGGCGGCAAGAAGCTGGGCTCGCTGAAGCTGGAGCAGGTGGAGACCGCCGCCGAGGTGGGTTTGCGCGTCCTCAGCTCGCTGAGCGAGGACTACGAGGATGACGGCAAGGGCGGAGGAAAGTCCATCACGCGCTTCCGCGCCACGCTCATCTGCTCTCCGGAAGTGAAGTACGTGGACCTCAGCTCCTGGGAGGATGGCGCGACGTTGGAGGTGAGCGGAAAGAAGTACGTCGTGGGGCCGACGCGGACGGCTCGGGTGAATTGCAACGCCTTCGGCCGGGTCGTCATCAAGGTGGATGCGGACGAGGCCGGAGCGCCGGAGTTGATGGTGCGCACGAGCACCATGCCCGAGGGGACGGTGGTGATGGTGTGCCCGGACGAGGAGATGCACCAGAAGATCGCCAACATGCCGGACAACGCATTGCATGGCTCCGGCCTCGCGGGGGCGAAGTACTCGGCCGAGGACTGCTCGCACGTACAGAAGGCCTTGCAGAACATTTCACGCGCGGCGCTGAGCGCGCACGCGGAGACGGCGGCAGGGGTGACGAGCAAGAGGGCCTTCGACGCGAGCCACATGGATGATCCGCACTGGGTGCTGAGCCTGGACCCGAAGACAGGCAAGCCCAGCTACCAGGCGTTGGAGGGCCATGAGGTCTCGAAGCTCAACGCGGCGAGCTCGGCGGAGGTACACGATGTCGACGCGCACCTGGCGCAGTCCATCTTCTCGAAGGCTTTCAAGAAGGTGAGCAAGGTCGTGGTCAGCACGGCCGAGAGCGCGGGCAAGACGGTCTCCAATACAGCGCAGCAAGCTGGCAAGACGATCTCCAACGCGGCCCAGGACGCGGGCAAGACGGTCTCCAATACAGCGCAGCAAGCGGGTAATACGATCTCCAACGCGGCCCAGGATGCGGCGAAGACTACGGGAAAGGCGCTCACGCAGGCTGCCGAGGTCACGGGCAAGGGCGTGACGCAGGCCGCGAAGGTGACGGGGGACGGGCTCGTGGAGGCGGGGAAGGCCGTGGGCCAGGGGCTGGTGGTGACGGTGCATTTCCTGGAAAAGAACATCCCGGCGGTGCGCTTCATCGTCAATGAGTCCAAGCGCGCGGCGGCGGCCATCAAGAGCGTCATCCAGACCATCGAGGTGGGGATCGACAAGTTCGTCGAGTGGGTCCGCTTCCTCTTCGACTGGAAGGATGTCCAGCGGACGCACCGGGTGCTGGAGAACACGGTGAAGGGCTACTTCGAGCAACTCAGGAAGGATGTCCCGGCCTTCAAGGAGAAGCTGGATGGCTTCATCGAGGGGCTCAGGGAGCAGCTCGGCAACTCGCCGACTCCCACCGCGTCGACGTCACAGGAGCATGCGCCCGCGACGAATCCCACCCACAACGGCCCGTTGGAGAAGCTCGAGTGGTTCCTGGACCTGCTCACCCGGCACCTGCCGGGGGCCAAGGTGGCCGAAACCGCCACGAGCCAGTTGCTGACGACGGTGTGGGCGGACCTCAAGAAGGCCATGGCCAACGTGGGGCAGGACGTGGAGCGCTTCGCGGAGGAGTTCGGCGAGCTGGGCAAGGCCATGGTGAAGGGGGATGTCAAGGGAGTCCTCGAGGCTGCCAAGGGCCTCGCCACGCAACTGCTGACATTGGCGTTGGACGTGGTTCATGCGGTGGTGGACATCATCCTGGACGCGGCCATCGTCTTGATGGACGCATTCATCAGCATGTTGACGGGAAAGATCGAGATCCCGCTCATCTCGTGGCTCTTCAAGAAGATCGCGGGTGACGAGATGTCGATTCTGGGAGTGGGCACGTTGTTGATGGCCCTGCCGGTGACGATCGGCGTGAAGCTGATCACGGGGGAGGCGCCCTTCCAGGGGGTGGAATCGCTGGCGCAGTCGCGGCTCCTGGATGTGGCGACGGCGTACGCCTCGGGCGTGGCGGATGTGATTGCGGGCATCGCCGGGGCCTATTCGACGCTCAAGGCGGCGGGGCCCACGGTCGACCACGAGGGGTCACCGAATTCGCTCCTCCTGACGCTCAGCCGCATCCTCTCGGTGGGGAAGATGTTCGGCTACTTCGCGGGGGCCCTCGTGATCGGCAACAAGTCGGCCAAGGCGTACGTGATGCTGGCCTCGTCCATACGCGCGACCTACCAGGTCTTCTACCTGCTGGACGCGGAGCGTGCGTCGGAGTCTGGACGGCCCGATGAGGTGGTGGCTGACGCGATGTTGGGATGCGTCAAGCTCATCGCCGGAGGGGTGGAGCTGAGCGAGGGGCGAGGAACGGAGGGGGCCATCGTCATCCTGGAGGGGGCGGGCGGATTGATGGAGTTGGGGGGTCTGATGAAGAACCCGGTGGTGGTGGCGCTGGCGTCGGTGGCCGTGTCGCAGACGATCTGGGCGGCGGGGGTACTGCAGTTCGTCCGCGGCTCGAAGATGTAGGGAGGGGAGGGCGCTTGGCCGGAGACCAGGATACCGGCGTGGCGTCTCCGGGCGTCGCGCAGCCTCCGCCACTCACGTGGGGGCTGCGCGCGTTGGGGGTGGATGCGCTCTGGAGGCGAGGGTTGACGGGGGCGGGTGTGCGGGTGGGGCACCTGGACACGGGGGTGGCGGGAGAACATCCCTCGCTGGCCGGGCGCGTGGCCGCCTTCGTCGAGGTGGACGAAGAGGGGAGAGTGGTGGCGACGGGGGATGCGCGGGACACGCAGAGCCATGGGACGCACACGGCGGGCATCATCTGCGGGAGCACGCTGGAGGGCGAGGCCATCGGGGTGGCGCCCGAGGCGCGGTTGCACTCGGCGGTGGTGATTGACGGAGGGAGGAACGTGGTCCGCATCCTGCGGGGTCTGGACTGGTTGAGGGGCTCGGGCGTGCGGGTGGTGAGCATGGCGTTGGGGGTGCCGGGCCACAATCCTGTCTTCTGGACGTTGCTGGAGGCGCTGCGGGCCGAGGGAGTGTTGGTGGTGTGTCCGATTGGGAATGACGGCACGCGAGGCCCCCACGCGCCGGGCAGCTACCCTGGGGTGCTGTCGGTGGGAGCGATTGACGATGAGCTGAGGTTGGCCGAGTACACGGGGTGTGACGTCCTGGACGGGATGTGTCGTGGACCCCAGGTGCTGGCGCCGGGCACGTTCATGCGCTCGGCGCATTCGCGATTCCCCGAGGCCGCGGCGCGGAGCGGGACGTCGCAGGCCTGTGCCTTCGTGGCGGGGGTGGCGAGCCTGTTGTTCCAGGCGTGTCCCGAGGCCACGCCGGGGGAGGTGGCCAGTGCGTTGAGGCGCAGTGCCCGAGCCATCGACGGTGAGCACGGGCAGCGCTACGTCCACGGGCTCATCCAGCCCGAGCGAGCGTTGGAGTTGCTGACCGGTGGGTCGAGTGAGGAGGTCGAGAGCGAGTCCATCTCGGTGGATCCACCCTTCTACCGGGATCCAGAGTTGATGGACGCTCGGCGTCAGGCTGGGGCAGGGGAGCGGCTGGCGTGTGTGGCGGTGGTTTCGTCCGAGGCGCCTGGAGACGAGGAAAGAGGCGCGGCGGGGCCCGTGGTGGACCGGATTGCAGCGGAACTCGACGAGACCGCGGCGGAAGTGGAGTACCTGCCAGCGGGTCGGATCGCCCTTGTCGAGGCCTCACCGCGCTTCATCGGGGCGCTGGCGCGGGAGCCGGACGTGGTGGTGCTCAGCGCAGCCACGGC
>QKJM01000673.1 GCA_003249315.1 Archangium sp. | reverse complement strand
CTTCACCCCTGAGCACATTCCGGGAGTCGCCCGCGTGGCCCTCGCGTCCGTGTCCGGCCAGCCCGGCACCTTCCGTGTGGAGGGCGAGATGGCTCCGGACGTGCCCGCCCAGGAGCCTCGGTTCGCGGGCGTGCTGCGCCTGGGGACGGCCTCCACGGGCTACCGGGCGCTCGCGCTGGATATGCCGCTCGCCCCCGTGGTGGCCGCCGCGCCCGACGCTCCGGCGGTGGCCGAGGCGGCGCCGGAGGTGAAGGCCCCGGGCGCGGTGAAGTCCCTGGCGACGGGGGTGGCCCCGGCCTCGGGGGACGCGCTGTCGCTGGGGCTGGTGCTGCTCTTCGCCTTCCTCGGCGGGGCGCTGCTCAACCTCATGCCCTGCGTCTTCCCGGTGCTGGCGCTCAAGGCGTATGGCTTCACCCGCACGGTGCATGCCGAGAGTGGGCGGGTGGGGTTGCACGCGCTGGCGTACGCGGGAGGAATCATCGGCTCGATGCTGGCGCTGGCGGGGGTGGTGCTGGCGCTGAGGGCCGGGGGGAGCAGCGTGGGCTGGGGCTTCCAGTTCCAGGAGCCGCTCTTCGTCGCGGTGGTGAGCGCGGTGCTGGTGGCCTTCGCCCTCAACCTCTTCGGCGTCTTCCACGTGGGCACGGACGGCACGGCGCTGGTGGAGAAGGTGGACTCGAGCCACGGCCTCGGGCGCAGCGCGGGTGAGGGCGTGCTGGCGGTGGTGCTGGCCACGCCGTGCTCGGCGCCGCTGCTGGGGACGGCGGTGGGCTTCGCGCTCGCGGCGGGCCCGGCCACGGTGCTGGCCGTCTTCTTCCTGCTGGGCCTGGGCCTGGCGCTGCCCTTCTGTCTGCTGGTGCTGGTGCCGGGGCTGGCGAAGTGGCTGCCGAAGCCAGGGGCGTGGATGGAGCGCGGCAAGCAGCTCCTGGGCTTCGCGCTGCTGGGCACCACGGTGTGGCTGGTGTGGGTGATGGGGGGCCTCACGGGCGTGGACGGCATGGCGCGGCTGCTGGCCTTCCTCGCGGTGGTGGGCCTGGGGGCATGGCTGTACGGGCTGGCTCAGGGCGCGGTCGGCGGGCGCAAGGCGGCGGGCGTGGCGGCGGTGGTGGTGGTGCTGGCGGTGGGGGGCGTGGCGACGCTGCGCTTCGAGGAGGCTCGGGCCGCGGAGCCGCGCTCCTCGGTGGTGGCCGAGGCCCGGCCGTGGGACGAGGCGGCGGTGGCGGCCGCGCTGGCGGCGGGTCAGCCGGTGTTCGTCGACTTCACCGCGGACTGGTGCCTCACCTGCAAGTTCAACGAGCGCACGGTGCTGGCGCGCGAGGAGGTACAGGCGGCCTTCTCGAAGCACCAGGTGGCTTTCTTCGTGGCGGACTGGACGCGGCGGGACGAGCGCATCAGCGCCAAGCTGGCCGAGTTCGGTCGGGCCGGGGTGCCCATGTACCTGGTGGTGAGCCCGGCGGCGCCGGACAAGCCCGAGGTGCTGCCCGAGCTCCTCTCCGCTGACAGCCTCCTGGAGGCCTTGCGCCGCGCGGACCGGAAGGCGTCGGACGCGACCTGAGGCGCGCCCTCGCGCAACCGCGACGAGAGTCACTACCTTTTCGTCGTACCTCACCCAGGAGAGCAGAACGACATGAATCACTTCGTCACCGCAGTGGTCCTCGCCGTCGCCGTGCCTCTCACCGCCCTGGCCGCGGACACCGCCGAGGTGGGCAAGCCCGCCCCGGCCTTCACGTTGAAGGACGAGTCCGGCAAGGAGCACTCGCTGGCGCGGTACAAGGGGAAGATTGTCGTGCTGGAGTGGACGAACCCCGGGTGTCCCTTCGTGAGGCGGCACTACCAGGCGGGCACCATGCAGAAGACGCTGGCGGGCTTCGACGCGAAGAAGGTGGTGTGGTTGGCGGTGGACTCCACCTCGAGCAACACCCCGGAGAAGTCCTCGGATTGGAAGAAGCTCAAGGGCTTCGACTACCCGGTGCTGCAGGACGCGAGCGGCACGGTGGGCCGCGCCTACGGGGCGAAGACGACGCCTCACATGTATGTGATTGATGAGGAGGGGGTGGTGCGCTACGCGGGCGCCATCGACGACGACCCCCGGGGCAGCAGGAAGGAGGGCGTCACCAACCACGTGAAGGCGGCGGTGGACGCGCTGCTGTCGGGCCAGCCGGTGCCGGCCTCCACCACCCAGCCCTATGGCTGCTCGGTGAAGTACAAGAGCTAGCCCTCGTGGCCTCCGGGGAATGGAGCGCGCGAGGGCGCGGATATTCCCCGGAGTGGGTCCGGGTGGTGGCGCGGAAGGCGGGCGGCGGAGCGGGCGCCTCGCTCTTGTCGGGAGCCGGGTGGGGTCGGACCTTTCCCTCGTGAGCGAAGGGAGAGCGAGATGGCGTCCAACAAGGGAAAGCCGGAGAAGCGCACGCTGAACCCGCGAGCGGACAAGTCCCCGGAGGAGCTGGAGCGCGAGGCGCGGCACCAGAAGCCCTACACGGAGCGACGGGACGTGACGGACCACGACGTGGGAGAGGACGGCATCCTGCGCAAGGGCATTGGCGGCTACGGCGCGGACGAGACGAGCGTGGACGAGCGCGCGCGTCGAG
>QKJM01000801.1 GCA_003249315.1 Archangium sp. | reverse complement strand
AGCCACAGGAGAACAGGGATGAAACGCGTGCTCTCGGGAATCCAGCCCTCCGGGGCGCTCCACATCGGCAACTACTTCGGCATGATGCGCCAGATGATCGCCTACCAGGACAGCGCCGACCTGTTCTGCTTCATCGCCAACTACCACGCCATGACCTCGGTGGAGGAGGGGCCCGCCCTCGCCCGGGGGACCGTGGACGCGGCGGTCTCCTTCCTCTCCCTGGGGCTCGACCCGGACCGGGCCACCTTCTGGGTGCAGTCCGACGTACCCGAGGTGCAAGAGCTCACCTGGATCCTTTCCACCCTGGCTCCCATGGGCCTCCTGGAGCGCTGCCACTCCTACAAGGACAAGGTGGCCAAAGGCATCGCCCCGAACCACGCGCTCTTCGCCTACCCGGTACTCATGGCCGCGGACATCCTCCTCTTCCAGTCGAACGCGGTGCCCGTGGGCAAGGACCAGAAGCAGCACCTGGAGGTCACCCGGGACCTGGCCCAGAAGTTCAACCTGACCTTCGGGGAGACCTTCGTCGTCCCCGAGGCGGAGATCGACGACGAGCTGGCGGTGATTCCGGGCACGGACGGGCAGAAGATGTCCAAGTCCTACGGGAACACCATCGACATCTTCACCGACCGGAAGACATTGAAGAAGACGGTGATGTCGGTGGTCACCGACGCGACGCCCATCGAGGAGCCGAAGAACCCGGACCAGTGCAACCTCTTCGCCCTCTACCGGCTCTTCCTCACCCCGCCCCAGGTGGCAGAGCTCCGCGCCCGGTACCTGGCGCCCGGACTCAAGTACTCGGACGTGAAGAAGGAGCTGATCGAGGCCATCTGGAATTACTTCGAACCCCAGCGGGCGCGGCGGGAAGAGCTGCTGGCCCGACCGGACGACGTCCTCGACATCCTGCGGGCGGGCGCCGAGAAGGCCCGCGAGGCGGCGTCCGAGACCCTGGGAGAGGTGCGTCGCAAGGTGGGTCTGGCATACTGGTGACCCCGCCGCCGTGGGCATGCCGCGGACGATCCGGTAGTCCCCCGGGAATGGCGGCGGGAACGGGGTACGTTTGAAGAGAAGCCGTTTCGTGGTCGTGGGGCTCGGGCACATCGGGCTGGAGCTTCTGCGGCGCCTGCCGCGGGAGTACGACTTGGTGTGCGTGGAGACCCTCCCCGAGGCCATCGAAGCTGCACGGGCGATCCGCGGCGACGGCATCCGCATCGTGGCGGGCGACGCCACGAGCCGCCTGGTTCTGGAGGAGGCGGAGGTCGACGAGGCCGACGCCGTGCTCCTGACCACCACCACCCAGAAGGTCAACGTGGAGGTGGCCCGGGTCCTCGCCGACCACTTTCAGATCCGGCGAGTGATCTCCGTGGGCATCACCCCCAAGGGCATCGAGGAGCTCTCCGGCCTGGGGGTCGAGGTGGAGAACATCTTCCACCTCAGCGCCAACGCCCTGCGCAACCGCATCGAGCAACGCACCAAGGCGGCCCACGGCATCGGCCTCGCCAAGGACGAGATCCTCGAGGTGGAGGTCCACCCCAACTCGCGGCTCACCGATAAGCCCCTTGCCCTGCTCTCTCCCCAGCGCTGGAACGTGGGGGTGATCTACCGCGAGGGGAATATTCTGGTGCCCCACGGCCGCACCGTGCTCCGGGGCAAGGACAGGGTGGTGCTCCTGGGCGAGCCGCGGGTCCTCAAGACCGTGGCCGAGATGCTCACCTTCAGCTTCAAGCAGTTCCCCCTGGAGTACGGCCCGGTCCTGACCGCATATCTTTTCGGCGGCGAAGGGCTGTCGTTCTTCGCCGAACTGGCCTACGTGAGGGCCAGCTTCCCCCTCGACCGGGCGGTGCTGCTCCTCTCCTCCAAGGCCCGCCGGCAGGCAGAACGACTCCGGGACTTGGCCGGCGAGGCCGGACTTCAGGGCGACACCTGGGAGGAAGCCGGGGACGCGCCCCTCGCCGCCCTGTCCGAGCGCCTGGGCCAGGACCCGGAGCGCCGAGGGATCGTGGCCCTGGCCCGCCCCGCCGTGTTCGAGGCCACGCTCCCCTTCGTTCTCGACCTACGGCGCAACCGATTCCTGCGCAGCCTCTCGGCGGCGGCCAAGTGCCCCCTGCTCCTCGCCGCCGGCACCTTCCCTTACGGCCGGGTCGCGGTGCCGTGTGTGGAAGGCGTGGACCTCCAGCACGCCATGGAGACGGCTTTCGAGATGGGAGACGCGCTCCAGCAGGAGACCTCCGCCCTCTTCGTAGAGCCCTCCAAGCACCTCTCCACCCCGGAGGATGAGGAGTCCTTCCAGGAGATGCGCAAGACCGTCTCGGACATGGGGTTCATCTACAAGGCCAGCGTCCAATCCCGCGTCCTCACGGGCAACCCGGTGAAGGCCGTGGCCGGCGCGCTCCCCGACTACCACCTCCTGGTGGCCGATACCGGCGGCTGGAAGCGCCAGGGGTGGCTGCGGGGCGCCCTGGATCCGGACCCGGTGTGGCACGTGGTGCGGCGCGCGCCGATCTCCACCCTGCTCGTGCCCCCTGTGGAGGAGAGCCTGTGAGCGCGTCGCCCGGCGGGGACCGGAGCCGTGCGCCGGGCCGGGGC
>QKJM01000205.1 GCA_003249315.1 Archangium sp. | reverse complement strand
CCTGCACCTTCGGCGTCAAGTGCATGGGCATCAGCGAGTATCTCGCTTCTTATATGCCCGTCTCTTCGGACGTGGTGCACGTGCAGGACGGCTCCTGGGTGGACACGCGGGACTCCTCATCCGACCCGCAGTGGCACCACTGGAAGCTGCCCTTCGGCATCTGGAAGGGCCAGTTCTCCGCCTTCAACGCCGCCACCGGCCTCAACCTGGCCCCCAAGACGAACCTCAGCGGCGTGCAGGAGGGCATGACGGTCTCCCTCGAGTACGGCTGGCACTACCTGGAGCGCAACTTCGCCCTGCTGCAGGCGGCCCTCAACTACGCCAAGACGGCTGAGCAGATCTGGCTCGAGGCCCACCCCAACCACTGGCAGCCGAGCACCACCCTGGACAACCAGGTGACGTACGCGGGCAACCAGCTCAACCCGTGGATGATGTCCTTCCCCGTGAAGGGCGACCCCAACAACGACTGGGCGGGCGGCGCCAACCCCGCCGAGCTGGCCTGGTACTTCCTGCTGCCGGCCATGGACTCGGGCTTCGGCTACTACGACGAGAACCAGGACGACATCGTCAAGCCCACCCTGTCCTTCAACAACTCGCTCTACTTCTCCAAGCCCTACGTGCAGGAGCGCCTCGCGCAGGACAGGACGGGCCCCTCGGTGTGGTGGCCGCAGCGCTGGCCCTACAACCCCGGCAGCGCCAACACCGACAAGTCCGAGGGCTGGACGCTCCATCACTTCAGCAACGACTTCGCCATCTACACCTATGCGTATGACGTGAGCGGCATCACCGACATCAAGGTCCGAATCCGCACGCATTCACAGAAGGGGATTGAGCCGCTGGACAATACCCACAAGGTGTATGACCCGGCCGCGCTGAAGGCCGCGGGCGTGCCGAACATCGACCTCACCCGTGTGAGCGCGTGGACGGACTACCCGCTGACGCGCCGGGAGCTGCGCCCCGTCATGAATGGCGTCTCGTGGCAGCCCACCTATCTGCCCGTCATGGAGAAGGTGCCCGCCCAGGAGATTGGCGACCTCTACTACGTCTATCTCGACGCCTGGCGCGACCAGCTCATCGACTACTACATCGAGGCCACCGACAGCCGCGGCAACGTCACGCGCAGCGAGATTCAGTCCGTGTACGTGGGAGCCGGTCGCTACAACCTCGTCGGCGGGAAGTATGTGGAGGACGTCAACGGCTCGGTGGAGGGCACCCATCCGTTCCTGGTGGTGGACACCACGGCGCCCACGGCGCCCTCGGGCCTGACGGCCACGAAGACGGACCGGACGGTGACGCTCTCCTGGACGGCCGCCACCGACGACGTGGCTGTGACGGGCTACGACGTCTTCCGGGGTGGCACCCTGGTGGGCAGCAGCTCGACGACGAGCTACACGGACACCGGGCTGACGGCCAACACCACGTACAGCTACACGGTGAAGGCCCGGGACGCGGCGGGCAACACCTCGGCGGCCAGCGCGGCGCTCTCCGTCACCACCCTGCCTCCGGACACCACGGCGCCCTCCATCCCCACCGGGCTGGTGTCGACGGGGAAGACGAGCTCCTCGGTGAGCCTGAGCTGGACGGCCTCCACCGACAACTATGGGATTGCCGGCTACAACGTGTACCGCGACGGTGTGCAGGTGGGCTCGCCCGCGGGCACCACCTTCACGGACACGGGGCTCGCGGCCAGCACCACGTACAGCTACACGGTGAAGGCGTGGGACGCGGCCGGCAACCTCTCGGCGGCAAGCGCCGCCCTGAGCGCCACCACCAGCGCTGGCAATTCGGCCACGGTGTACTACCGGAAGGGCTTCTCCACGCCTTACATCCACTTCCGTCCCGCGGGCGGCACGTGGACGACGACGCCGGGCGTCCTCATGCCGGACTCGGAGGTGCCGGGCTATGCGAAGTACACCGTCAACCTCGGCTCGGCCACCCAGCTCGAGTGTGTCTTCAACGATGGCAGTGGCACCTGGGACAACAACAACGGCAACAACTACTTCTTCCCCACCGGCATCTCCACGTATGACGCCGGCTCCATTGCTCCGGGGGCTCCGGTGGTGGACGTGACGGCTCCCAGCGTCCCCACCAATCTCACCTCTCCCTCGAAGACGTCCTCCTCCGTCACCCTGTCGTGGGCGGCCTCCTCGGATGATGTCGGCGTGACGGGCTACCTCGTCTTCCGTGACGGCACGCAGGTGGGGAGCAGCACGACGACGAGCTACACGGACACGGGGCTCGCGGCCAGCACCGCGTACAGCTACACGGTGAAGGCGCGCGATGCGGCGGGCAACACCTCGGCGGCCAGCGCCGCCCTGAGCGTCACCACCAGCGTGGGCAACAGCGTCACCGTGTACTACCGGAAGGGCTTCTCCACGCCCTACATCCACTACCGTCCCGCGGGCGGCACGTGGACGACGGCGCCGGGCGTTCTCATGCCGGACGCGGAGGTGTCGGGCTACGCGAAGTACACCGTCAACCTCGGCTCGGCCACCCAGTTGGAGTGTGTCTTCAACAATGGCAGCGGCACCTGGGACAACAATGGCGGCCTCAATTACTTCATCCCCGTGGGCACGCATACGTTCGACGCGGGCACGATTACGGAGGGCACTCCGTCGGCGGACACCACCGCGCCGAGCGTGCCTTCGGGCCTGACGGCGGCTTCGAAGACGTCCACCGCCGTGTCGCTCACGTGGAATGCTTCCACCGACGCCAGCGGCATCGCCGGCTATGACGTGTACCGCGACGGCACCCTGGTGGGCTCGCCGGCCTCCAACAGCTACACGGACAGCGGGCTGACGGCTGGCGCCACCTATAGCTACAGGGTGCGGGCGCGCGACAACGCGGGCAACGTCTCCGTGCAGAGCACGGCCCTGAGCGTCACCACCTCCACCTCAGGCGCCACCGTCACCTTCAACGTGACGGCCAGCACCGTCTGGGGTCAGGACGTCTACCTGGTTGGCAACCTCAGCGCGCTGGGGAGCTGGAACACGGGCTCCGCCATCCTCCTGTCGGCGGCCAACTACCCCACCTGGAGCGTGACGCTGAGCCTGCCTGGCTCGACGGCCATCGAGTACAAGTACATCAAGAAGGATGGCAGCGGGAACGTCGTCTGGGAGAGCGGCTCCAACCGCTCCTACACCACGCCCGCGAGCGGTAGCGCGACGCTCGACGACACCTGGAAGTAATCCGGCCGGGTCCCTGGCGGCTCCTGGTTGCCTGCCTCCGAGGGAGCGGCAACCGGGAGTCTCCTCGGGGACATCGGGAGGCTCTCTGTCCCCGAGAGGAGGGTCATGGAGTAGGTTGGAAGTCGGGAGAAGTTCCCTCGCTGGAGGCTTGGAGATGAGTGCCTGCCCCTTCTGTCGTGGTTCCCTGCGCACCATCTTCCTCGAGGGGCTGGAGCGGGAGGAGTGCGAGGCGTGCCACGCGGTATGGCTCTCTGGAGGAGGGCTGGCCCGGGTGGTGGGGGAGTCGGAGCTGGAGGCCCTGGTGAAGCGGGCGAGGGGGAAGCCTGGACGGTGCAAGCACTGCCAGTCGGCCCTGCAGTACGTGCCGAGCTGCCCCTCGTGCGGAGAGGTGGCTCCCGCCTGTCCCCGGTGTGGCACCGCGCCGCTGGCGGAGGCGGAGGTGTCCGAGGTTCCGGTGGATGTATGCACGGGGTGCCAGGGCGTGGGCCTGGAGGAGGGGAAGCTGGAACGGCTCCAGCGCGCGGCGGAGGTAGAGCGGGACGGGTGGTTGGAGGAGTTCCACGAGGGCCCGCCGGAGAAGGAGGAGAGGCAGGAGGCGCTCTGCTCCGGCTGTGGCCGGAAGCTGAAGTCCGCGTACGCCTTCGAGTGGGAGGAGCAACTCTGGTGCGGGAGCTGTGCGCCGGTGGGGGCGGTTCCGGCGGAGGTGCGGCTCACCCGGCGGGGGTCGAGCCTCGACGACCCGTTCCACCCGCTCGCGGGCTATAGCCAGCGGCGCATCCTCCAGGAGCGCGTGCTCCTGAAGGTGGAGTCCGCGCTCACGTGGTTCTTCTCGAAAGTGCTGGGGTGAGCGCTGGCGCCGCCCCGGGCGGGTTCGCGCCGAACCGGTCTGGTTGTCAGACAGGTTGAGACAGCGCGTCGCCGCCCCGAGGTGCGTCAGGGCCGCCTATTGCACTCCGCCCATCATTTTCCGGATGGGGCGGACGAAGAGGGCGAGTAGCAGGCCCGCGGCGACGGAGGTGGCGGCCACCGAGCCGAAGAGCTGCGGCAGGGGCATCTCCTCGAACTGGCCGGCCACGCGCCCGGCGATGAGGTTGCCCAGGGACACGGACATGAACCACACCCCCATCATCAGTCCCACCATCCGCTGCGGAGCCAGCTTCGTCACCGTGCTCAGCCCCACCGGGCTGAGGCTCAGCTCGCCGAAGGTGTGCAGCAGGTAGGTGAGGACCAGCCACATGGGACTCACCTTGTGTCCGGAGGCCGCCGCCAGCGAGGCAGCCACCATCACCAGGAAGCCCGCTCCGAGCAGCACCAGCCCCATGGAGAACTTCGCCGGGCTGGAGGGCTCGCGCTTGCGCCGGTTGAGCCACACCCACAGCCAGGCGAACACCGGCGCGAAGGCGATGATGAGCAGCGCGTTGATGGACTGCAGGAAGCTGGCCGGCACCGTCCAGCCGAACATCGTCCGGTCCGTCAGATCCTTGGCGAAGAGGTTGAGCGAGGAGCCCGCCTGCTCGAAGCCGGCCCAGAAGATGGCCGAGCAGATGAAGAAGATGGCGATGGTGCCCAGTCGCCGCTTCTCCGTGGTGTCCAGCCCGCCCGCGGTGAACATGAAGACGAAGAAGGCCAGCGCGAGCGTCACGATGATGAAGCCGCCCGCGTTGGCGAGGCCCACCGCGCTCGTGAGCTGCACCACGCCCATCATGTGCAGCACTCCCAGCAGTCCCAGCAGCACGGCGGTGGCCGCCGCCCCCACCCACGCCGGAGTGCGCCGGCCCTGCGACTCTCCCTCGCGCACCACCGCGAGCTTGGGCTTCTTGCCCACCGCACCCAGGTGCTTCGCCCCCAGCACGTACTGGATGACGCCGAACACCATGCCGACGCCCGCGGCGGCGAAGCCCAGGTGCCAGTTCACCTTCTCGCCCAGGTAGCCCGTCACCAGCGGAGCGCCGAAGGCGCCGATGTTGATGCCCATGTAGAAGATGGAGAAGCCCGCGTCCCGCCTCGCCCCTCCCTCGGGGTAGAGCTCCCCCACCATGGTGCTGATGTTGGGCTTGAGCATCCCCGTGCCCAGGACGATCAGCACCAGTCCCAGGTAGAAGCCCAGCAGCCCGGGGAAGGCCATGCTGAAGTGGCCCAGGGCGATGATGATGCCGCCCACCAGCACCGCCATCCGCTGTCCCAGCCAGCGGTCCGCCAGCCACCCGCCCGGCATGGCCGTGAGGTACACGCCCGCGGTGTACAGCCCGTAGATGGCGCCCGCATTCTCCGTGTTGAAGCCCAGGCCCCCGTTCGCCACGGAGGCCGTCATGAAGAGGATGAGCAGCGCCCGCATGCCGTAGTAGCTGAATCGCTCCCACAGCTCGGTGAAGAAGAGCGTGGCCAGCCCGCGAGGATGGCCGAAGAAGCCTCCTTGCTCCGGCGGAGGCGGCTGTGGCCCCTTGGCGGTGAGTGCGGTGGCGGCAACACTGGAGAACTCCGAGGTCGGAGTCTTTGTCATGAAGGGCTCCCTGGCACATGCACGGGACGTCCGTCCGCGTCGAGGAACTGTATCTGTTGGCGAGGAAGAATGGGAATGATGCGTCCCGCGTGGGCGGGCTGATTGAGCTCCACCACCACGCGCTCGGTCAGCAGGCTCTTCCACCGGCGGCGCTCGCGCGCATGCACGAGGTAGCGCAGGGTGACATTCGTCCACGCCTCGCCCAACGAGACATAGGCCTCGGGTGTGTCCGCCACACTCGTCTCCAGCCGGGCCTCGCGGAGCAGCGTCTCGTACTCGTGGGCGGGGCCGGTCATGCTCTCTCCCAGCACCTCCACCGCCAGCCCCCGCAGCAACTCCAGCGCGTAGCGCAGGTCGGACTCGCTGGCCACCGGCACGGTGAGCTCGTCCCACAAATAGGGAAAGTCCCGGGTGAGGTTGATGACGGAGCCGGTGAGTACCTCGCTGTTGGGGACGGTGATGAGCCGGCCGGTGGGCTGCTCGGCCTGTACGGCGCCGGGCCTCTGCGCGCTGCCCAGCTCCCATAGCGTGGTGGTGAGGAAGTCGATGGCATGCACGTCTCCGAGGATGTCCCCAACCTGGATGCGGTCCCCCACCCGGTAGTAGCCCTGGAAGGAGTTGATGAGCCATCCGGTGAAGCTCTCGATGGGGGACTGGAGCGCCCAGGAGAGCGCCAGGCCCACCAGTCCCACCGAGCCCAGCAGCGCGCGGATGTCCCCGGCCAGCACGCTCACCGCGATGCCCGTGCCCAGCAGCCACACGGCGATGCCCGCCAGCGCCACCGTGGCGTCCGCCCTCTCCCAGCGCCTCTGCACCTGGCGCAGAACGGCTCGCAGCCCCCGCGCCACCAGCCAGGTGAGAAGCAGCGCCCCCAGCGCCACCGTCAGCTTGGGCAGCGCGTTGAGCAGCCCCTGGCGCAGGCCGGACACCGCTCGCTTCGCTTCGGCTCCCGTCTCACGCGCCACCTGCTCGGGCTGGACCTGTCGCTCCTGCGGTGGGGCCTCCTCCTCTTCCTCCATCCGCTGTCCGGCCGTGGACTCGGCCAGGGTGGTGACGTCCGCTTCCCGGGCCTGGGCCTCCTCGGCTCCTCCCGCCACCACCACCACCAGCCCTGTCACCGCCACGGCCACCAGCGAGGCCTGGCGGAAGAAGCGAAGCTGGACCCGGGCCTGCCCCAGCACGTCCACACGCATCCGGCGGCGCGGCTGTCTCTTCCGACGGGGGCGGCGCACGGGGCGTCGGGAGGTGGGGAGCCGGGGCGGTCGCATCCTCCCGCGACTATCACCTCCTGGCCTCGTGAGACGGCCCGAGCCGGGCCGAGCGTCAGCCTCTGGACGTCTCCTTCGTCCTCACGCCTCCGCGTCCGGCAGGTGCGAGCCCACCGCGGAGAACCGGTCCCCATACGGCGGCACCTCCCGGTAGTCGATGCGAGCCACGATGACCTGCGGCAGCCGCTCCGACTCCGCCTTCTCGAGCACTCGCGGCAACAGCTCCGCGAGCTGCCCCGGCCGCGTCACCTCGTAGGCCCGTGCCCCCAGCGACTCGGCGAATCGCACCAGATCCGGATCCCCCAGGCTGAAGAAGGGGTCCTCCAGCGGGTACTCGCCCTGCTGCGCGCGCTCGCCGTGGTTCACCATCCCCAGGTAGTTGTCATTGAGGACGAGGTAGATGGCGCCCACCCGGTGGCGTACCGCGGTGAGCAGCTCCGTCCCGTTCATCAGGAACGAGCCGTCCCCGGTGAGGGCGATGGCCACGTTCTCCGGCCGGCCCAGCTTCCCTCCGATGACCGCGCCCACCGACCAGCCCATGGAGGAGAGGCCGCAGGGATAGAAGATGCGGGCCGGCGGGACGATGCGCAGGCAGTGCGTGGCCCACCCGGTGCAGTTGCCCATGTCCACGTACAGGTCCGTGTGCCCGTCCAGGTGCGGGTTGAGCTCGCTCATGACGTGCTGCGGCTTGAGCGGCCCCTCTTCGGGCAGCGTCGGCGTGGCCGCCCGGTGGGCGAGCCTCAGTGCGTCGAGGTGGCGCTGACGCTCGCGCACCTGCCGCTCGTCGTGCGGCCCGGAGCCGTGGCTGAACTCCACCAGCCCGTCCACCACCGAGCTCACGTCCGCGACGATCGGCAGGTTCACCTGCAGGAACTGGCCGATGACGGACGGCTTGGCGTCCACCTGGATGACGGTGTGCGAGTTGTGGAAGAGAGAGGAGAAGCTCTTGGTGGCCCACTCCCCCAGGCGGCTGCCCAGCACCAGCAGCACGTCCACGCCCTCGCTCATGTACTGCTCGGCGCGCTTGCTGCCGGCGATGCCCAGCACGCCCAGGCTCAGCGGATCCTCCTCGGAGAAGAGCCCCTTGCCGCGCAGGCTGGTGGCCACCGGCACGCAGAAGCGGTGTACGAAGGCGGTGAACTCCCGGCCCCACTTCTCCATCGCCTCCCTCGCACCCGAGCCCAGGTACACCAGCGGTCGCTTCGCGCGGCGCAGCAGCTCGAAGGCCGCGTACACCTCCGAGGCCGGCGCCGAGGGCAGCGTGCCCCGCCAGGCGCCCGGCGCCGTGGGGACGCTCACCCGCTCCAGCTTCTGCCTCGCGATGTTGGAGGGGAGGCTCACGTGCGCCGCCCCGTGGGGCACCGTGTGCGCCACCTTCAGCGCCCGCTCCAGCAGCCGGGGGAAGCTCTTCCCTTCCACGATGGCCGTGCTGGAGGCCGTGCAGTGCCGGAACATCTCCACCGTGTTCACGCCCCCCTCGTCCGTACTCTCCTGGATGGCGGACAGCCCGAAGCGCTCGGTGGATACCTGTCCGCTGATGACCAGCAGCGGCACCTGGTCCAGGTGCGCCGAGGCCACGCCCGTGAGCGCATTGGTCGCCCCGGGGCCCGCCGTCACCGCGCACACTCCCAGCTTCCCCGTGGCGCGCGCGTACCCGTCCGCCATGAAGGCCGTGCCGCCCTCGTGGCTGCCGATGACGTAGCGCATCCGCGGGTGGCGGCGCAGCGCCTGTACCAGCGGCGCGATGTTCCCCCCCGGAATTCCGAACACCGTCTCCACCTGCTCCGCCTCCAGGTGTGCCAGCAGGGCGTCCGCTACCGTCACGTCCTCCAGCGTCCGGAAGCTGCGCAGCCGCGTCGGCCCCAGCAGCGCCGGGAGCTCCTCCCTCGACTCGCGCGTCTCCCTCGGCCCTTCCTCCCGGAGGCTCGCCGGAGGCGGGGCGGGCAGCTCCTGCAGCAGCGAGATGGTTCCCCTCGGGGGATACATGACGGAGGCCCCTTCTGCCTGGGCATGGGGCAGCTTCTCGAGCTTGGCGAGTACGGGCTGCGACATGGGCTGCCCTCCATTGAATCGTTCGAGGTGCACACGGCCCCGGAGCTGCCGGGCTCGAGCGCTCGCGACGGGGAGAGATCTACGCCGCAAGTACAAAATAGCGCAGTTTGTTTCTTGAGAAAACAGATGGGTTGAATTTTTCCAAAAAAGTTGGATACGGTAGGGTGACGAGGCCCCAACCGTCCAGGTTTCTAGAAGGAGACAGTCCAGGCTAAGCTTCGACTGCCTCGGGAAACGACGCGCAGTCAGGCCTCAGCCGATACGAGGGTCGCGATGCCAGTGCCACAGAACTTCATCACCGAGTACGGGGTGCGAGTACACGCTCCCGGGTACATCACGCCGGCGGAGGCACGTGCCTGGTTCGAGGATTTGAAGCTCCGGGTGTTGGCGCTGGAAGGAAAGTCCTTCGGGCTGCTGGTGGACGCGAGGACCCAGAAGGCCAACCCGCCGGAGACGCAGGACGTGGTGAAGGAGTCGATGGTCTGGCTGCGTGGCAACGGAATGGAGCGCTCGGTGGTGGTGCTCGACAGCACCGTGGCGCTCATCCAGATCCTCCGGCTGTCCAAGGCCTCGGGCGTGTACGCCTATGAGCGCTACCTGGACGCGTCGAAGGACACGGACTGGCAGCGCAGGGCGGAGGATTGGATCATCCGGGCGATCGATCCAGATCTGCCGGTGCCGCCGCAGCCGGAAGCGCGGCTGCGCAGCGTGCGCTGATCGCGGCGAGGGACGTCAGCTCCCACGGACTCGATGGAGGATGGAACCCCTGGAGGCGGGCGCGGCTCGGCTCTCCAGGGCTTCCGGTATAGTCTCGCGCCATT
>QKJM01000032.1 GCA_003249315.1 Archangium sp. | reverse complement strand
GACGATCATCGGAGGCGGTGACAGCGCGGCGGCGGTGAACGAGATGGGGCTGGCGAGCAAGTTCAGCCACGTGTCCACGGGTGGCGGGGCCTCGCTGGAGTTCCTCGAGGGCCGCGAGCTGCCGGGCGTGAAGGCGCTGGAGACGAAGTAGTCCACGGCAACCCAGGTACGGGAGGAGTCCTCGCATGGCGGCACAGGCGCGTCGGAAGTTGATCGCCGGCAACTGGAAGATGAACAAGACCGTCCCCGAGGCGCTGACGCTGGCGCGGGAGGTGAAGGGGATGGTGGCCGGGGTGCCGGCGGAGCGGGTGGAGGTGGCGTTGGCGCCGCCCTTCGTCTCGCTGCTGGCGGTGGCGGCGGAGCTGCAGGGCACGGAGGTGAAGCTGGCCGCCCAGAACTGCTACTGGGAGGCCAGCGGGGCCTACACCGGCGAGGTGTCCGCGCCCATGCTGGCGTCGGCGGGGTGTGCCTATGTGATCGTGGGCCACTCGGAGCGCCGGCAGTACTTCGGCGAGACGGACGAGACGGTGAACAAGCGGGCCCGGGCGGTGGTGGGGGCGGGGATGACCCCCATCCTCTGCGTGGGAGAGACGCTGGAGGAGCGCGAGGCAGGGAGGACGCTGGAGGTGGTGGGGAGGCAGGTGGAGGGGGGCCTGAAGGGCTTCCAGGCGGCCGAGGTGGCGGGCTTCGTGCTGGCCTACGAGCCGGTGTGGGCGATCGGCACCGGTCGGACGGCGACCAGCGCCCAGGCGCAGGAGGTTCATCGGGCCATCCGGGAGCAGCTCGCCCGGCTGTACGACCAGGCGACGGCGAACCGCGTCATCATCCAGTACGGCGGGAGCGTGAAGCCGGAGAACGCGGCGGAGCTGCTGAAGCAGCCAGACGTGGACGGGGCGCTCGTCGGAGGGGCGAGCCTGAAGGCGGGGGACTTCGCGGCGATCGTGAAGGCGGGGCTGTAATCCAGGAAGATTGTCAGGGGGTGGGCCGTTCAGGTAGGCTGCGCGGCCTTTCACCCAGGACCGGAAAGAAGAGTTTCGAGCATGTTGACCTTCATGACGATCGTGCATGTCCTGCTGAGCGTGTTCATGATCTTCGTCATTCTCCTGCAGCCCGGGAAGGACGCGGGCATGGGCGCGGCCCTGGGTGGCGGCGCGGCGACGAGCGCGTTCGGTGGCCGGGGAGCGGTGACCTTCCTCAGCAAGTTGACGGGTACCTTCGCGGCGCTGTTCTTCCTGACGTCGCTGGGCCTCTCCTTCGTGGGGATGAAGACCTCGGTGGCGGCGGGGGCGATTGCGGCGCCCAAGGCCCAGCAGGAGGCCCCGGCGGAGGCCGGTGCTCCGGCGGCGGCTCCGGCTCCGACGGGCGAGGCGGCCCCGGCCGAGCAGGGTGCTGCTCCGACGGGTGAGGCGGCTCCGGTCGCTCCGGCGACCCCGGACAGCATGGAGCAGCCGCGTTCGACCGAGACCCCGGCTCCGGCTCCGGCCCAGTAGCCCCCGGGGGAGCCACCCGGAGGAATGATCCGGGTGGCGAGTTCGTTAAAAAGGATTGTAGACAACGGCGCGCTTCGTGGTACTAGAGGCCGCGTCGCAAGGCGGTCGGGGCAGCAACCCGGCCAGTAGCAGAGCCCAGGTGGTGGAATTGGTAGACACACCATCTTGAGGGGGTGGCGCCGAAAGGTGTGCGGGTTCGAATCCCGCCCTGGGCACTGAAGAGGCCTCCGAGTCCAAGTGACTCGGGGGCCTTTTCTTTTTCTGGTCCGGACTGTAGCTCGGATGTAGCGAGTGCCTGAATCCGGGTGAGCTCACTCCCCTCCGTTCTCGAAGAGCACCTCGTTCCTGGCGGGAGACGAAGACGTGCATTCAGGCATGAACCTCAGCATCGGTGACGTGAGCCGCGACATGGGGCGCGCACTCCAGCGAGGGGAAGGGGCCTACTTCATCGGCTCGGGTATCTCGAAGGCATCGGGGCTTCCCGACTGGCTGGAGCTGATGCAGGAGGTGGCGGCTTCGCTAGGGCTGAAGATTACCAAGGAGGATGACCTCGCGCTGATGGCTCAGCACTGTGTCAACGAGGATGCTGGTAACCGAGGGCCCCTCATTGGGCGGCTGAAGCGCGCTCTCTCTGGCCGGCCTCGTCGTGCAAACCCGTACCATGCCGCCATCTCACGCACGAACGTCCGGACCCTCTGGACGACGAACTTCGACACGCTCATCGAGCAGGCGCTCGCCCCCTCGCGGCTGGGCGTGCGCGCAAACGATGCAGATCTGACTGGAGGGACGGGCGACGTCGACTTGGAGTTGCTGAAGATCCACGGCTGCATCGACCGGAGCTCGTCCGAGGAACTCGTGCTCACACGGGAGGACTACGAGGAGTTCCCTGCGCGGCGCCCCGCTTTGGCGCAGCGGCTTCGTCATGACCTGCTGCACCGGTCGCTCCTGTTCCTCGGGTATAGCTACAGTGACCCCAACATTGCCACCATCCTCGTTGAAGCACGGCGGCTCGCCAGGAAGGCGACGCGCGAGCACTTTCTCGTGACCATGCGCGAGGAGGGGGAGGAGAGCCGGAGGCGGCAGGAACTCTGGCTTCTGG
>QKJM01000955.1 GCA_003249315.1 Archangium sp. | reverse complement strand
TGAAGGTGCGGGGCCGGGTGAAGCGGGGCAGCGTCTCCTCCAGGGCGAAGCTGCTGTACGTGTCGCACTCGGACACCTTCGACCTCGTCCTCAAGCGCCTCAACAAGCTCTCCAGCAACTTCGTGGCCGAGCAGCTCCTCAAGACGATGGGCGCCGAGGCGCGCGGGATGCCGGGCACCTTCTCCAAGGGCATCGACGTGGTGGAGGACTTCCTCGCGCGCGAGGTGGGCATCCCCCGCGGCACCTACGTGATGAAGAACGGCAGCGGCCTCAACGACACCAACCGCTTCTCCGCCGTGCAGCTCCACCGGGTGCTGCGCCACATGTACCAGCGCTTCCCCCTGTCGCCCGAGTATCTCTCCTCGCTGGGCATCGCCGGCAAGGACGGCACCCTGCGCTACCGCTTCGACGGCACCGAGGCGGTGGGCCGGTTGCGCGCCAAGACGGGCACCCTGGAGAATGTCTCCGCGCTGAGCGGCTACGTGCTGACGGCCGGCGGGGAGCGGATCATCTTCTCCATGATGGTGAACGACTACCCGGGCCGCTCCGGGCCGGTGGTGCGCGGGCTGGACGCGCTGGGCGCGGCGGTGGCCTCGGTGGGCTCCTCCTCCGGCCCCTCGCGCGCGGTGGCGGAGCTGGCGGCCGGCGAGCGGACGACGAGCCCGCTCGCCGAAGTGACCAGCCGGGTGAAGACGTACCTGGCGCTCGGCAGCCAGAGGGATCCCCGCAACATCGGCTTCCTGCGCACGGCGTGGCGCAGTGAGAGGGATCCGGCGGTGCGGGCGGTGGTGGCCGAGAGCCTCTACCAGTCCAACCCGCAGGACTACCTCGGGGTGCGGACGTTGCTGGACAGCTACTCGGCGGGCGAGGAGGTGTTCGGACGGCTGTGCGCGGTGGCGCGTGAGCTGGAAGTGGAGGTGCCCGGCCTGGGCAGCCTGGTGGAGCTGGCCGCCGGCGGCAACGCCGAGGCGCTCGGCCGTCTGGTGGAGCTGACCGGAGCCAGCGGGGAGGAGCCCGTGCCCCAGGAGGAGCTGCTCGAGGGGCTGGGCGCGGTGGCCCGCACCGCCCCGGCGGAGCTGGTACACGCGCTGCGCGACGCCGCGCCCGCGGACCGCGAGTCGGCGACCACCCTGCTGGCGCGCGGGCTCGTCCAGTCCGGCGAGGCCGATCACCCCTTCTGGAAGGCCCTGCGCAAGAGCCTGGGGGCCACGGATGCCGGGCTGGCCTCCTTCTCCCGCTCGCTCGAGGGCTCCCTGTCGCGCAAGGTGGCCGAGGAGAAGGCGCCCAAGCTGGTGCCCGCCCAGGTGGTGGCCCCGGCCACCGCCGTGCCCGAGGGGCCCTTCAGCCCCGTGGATCGCACCGCGGAGACCCGTCCTGGAGGGTGAGGGGCCGGACCTCCAGGCGCCGTGCTCCGTCGCCTTCCAGGCAGGCGCTCCTGGCCGGTGAAACCCTGTTCAGGTACCCGGGGTATGCTATAGGGCGTCCGGGAGCGGGCGTCAGGCCCGGCTCCGGATGCAGGTAACCGTCCCCGGATGGGACGGTCCTCGATGAAAGGACAGGGCAGTCATGGCAAGCGTCAACAAGGTCATCCTCATCGGTAACCTGGGGAAGGACCCCGAGGTGCGGTTCACCCCCGGCGGCCAGGCGGTGGCCAACTTCAGCGTCGCCACCAGCGATAGCTGGACCGACAAGAGCGGCCAGAAGCAGGAGCGCACCGAGTGGCACCGGATCGTCGTCTGGGGGAAGCTCGCGGAGCTGTGCGGCGAGTACCTCAAGAAGGGCCGCCAGTGCTACATCGAGGGGCGCCTGCAGACGCGTGAGTGGACGGACAAGGAGGGACGGAAGAACTACACCACGGAAGTGGTGGCCAGCTCGGTGACCTTCCTCGGTGGTCGTGACGGCGCCGGCGCCGGTGGGGGCAGCCGCGGCGCTTCCTCCTATGGCTCGCGCTCCTCCCAGCCTCAGCAGGACTACGACTCGTACGGGGCCCCTCCCTCCGGCATGGACGATGGCGGTATGGGCGGCGGCGGCGGCGACGACGACATCCCCTTCTAGTCCTCACCACCACCTCGCGCACCTGGAAAACGGCCGTTCCCGGATATCCGGGGCGGCCGTTCTCGTGAGGAGGTCCTCCTGACGAGCGGGCAGGGGCTCTTCCTCCCCTCCCTACTGGCCCGCTTCTTGTTCAGGTGATAACTTTTGAAAGTGGGTAATACCCAGAACCTTCGGCTCCAAGCGTTCGCATCAGAGTGAGACATCCACGCCGAAGGTGGGAGTGCGCATGGCCGAGCAGCCGGTAGCCTGGGCCTCATTGCAACTCGGCTCCGAGGAGGAGTTGCAATACCGGTTGTCGTTCTTCAGTGAGAAGGACGCCATCCGGGGGGTCTTCATCAAGGGGGTGCTGGACGTGGTCCGGCAGATTGGTGACGAGGCGGCGGTGGCGCGTTGCATGGAGGTGCTGGGGGAGCAGGAGCTGGTGGACTTCTTCAACTACCCCATGGGCCTGTTCCTGAAGATGACCTACGCCGCGGCGCACTTCTTGAGCGACAGGTACGGGGGCTTCGACGGCGCGATGTGGAAGATGGGGCA
>QKJM01000868.1 GCA_003249315.1 Archangium sp. | reverse complement strand
GCCATTCCGCGGAAGAACAGCGACGGGCTCTCCGCCACATCCACCATCACCAGCCTCGCCTCGAACTGCTCCGAGGTGTTGCGCACGAAGTGCGGGAAGTGCTCGGCGCCAGGGATGAGCTCGCGCAACTGCGACATCATCTGGCAGCCGTTGCAGATGCCGAGGCCGAAGGTGTCCGGCCGCGAGAAGAAGGCCGCGAACTCGTCCCGCGCCCGCGCGTTGAACAGGATGGAGCGGGCCCAACCGCCTCCCGCGCCCAGCACGTCGCCGTAGGAGAAGCCGCCGCAGGCCGCCAGGCCCACGAAGTCCTTCAACGACACTCGCCCGGAGAGGATGTCGCTCATGTGTACATCCACCGCGCTGAAACCCGCGCGCGTGAAGGCCATGGCCATCTCCTGCTGGCTGTTGACGCCCTGCTCGCGCAGCACCGCTACCCGGGGCCTCACGCCCCTGGCGATGTACGGCGCCGCCACGTCCTCCTTCAGGTTGAACGTGGGCCGGGGCGACAGGCCCGGATCGTTCGCCTTGCACTTCGCGGCGTACTCCTCCTCGGCGCAGCGCGGGTTGTCGCGCAGCTTCTGCATCTCGAAGCCGACGCGGGACCACAGCCGGCGCAGAGCCACCGTGCCCTCCTCCAGCAGCACCTGCGAGCCATGACGCACACGCACCATCAGCGCCGCCTCGGGCCGCCCCACCTCATGGAACGCCGAGCCCAGCCCGTGCCGGGCCAGCACCTCGCGCACCCGAGCCAGGTCCTCGCCCCTCACCTGCAGCACGGCCCCCAGCTCCTCGTTGAAGAGGGCCTCCACGGCATGCGAGCCAAGGGTGCTCACATCCACCTCGAGGCCGCAGTGGCCGGCGAAGGCCATCTCCACCAACGTGATGAAGAGGCCGCCGTCGGAGCGATCGTGGTAGGCCAGCACCCGCTCCTCCTCGAGGAGCTCCTGCATGGCGGCGAAGAAGCCCGCGAGCAGCTCCGGACTCTCCACGTCCGGACTCAGCGTCCCCACCTGCGAGAAGCTCTGCGCCAGCACCGAGCCCCCGAGCCGCTGCTTCCCCCGGGCGAGGTCCACGAACAGCAGGCGCGTGTCCGAGTCCAGCTCCTGGAGCTGCGGCGTGAGCGACTTGCGCACATCCAGCACCGGCGCGAAGGCGGACACGATGAGCGACACGGGCGATACCACCGCCTTCTTCACGCCCTGCTCCTCCCACACCGTGCGCATGGACATGGAGTCCTTGCCCACGGGGATGGTGAGGCCGAGCGCCGGACACAGCTCCATGCCCACGGCCTTCACCGCGACGTAGAGGTTGGCGTCCTCGCCCGGGCTGCCGGCGGCGGCCATCCAGTTGGCGGACAGCTTCACGTCACCCAGCTTGCCGATGCGCGCGCAGGCGATGTTGGTGATCGACTCGGCCACGGCCATGCGCGCGGAGGCGGCGGCGTCGATGAGCGCCAGCGGGGTGCGCTCGCCCATGGACATGGCCTCGCCCGTGAAGCCGGCGTGCGCGGACAGCGTCACCGCGCAGTCGGCCACCGGCACCTGCCAGGGACCCACCAGTTGATCCCTCGCCGTCAGGCCCGACACCGTTCTATCCCCGATGGTGATGAGGAAGCCCTTGTCCGCCACCGTGGGGTGCTCCATCACCCGCTCCACCATCTCCCGCAAGGTGGCGTCCACCCGGAGCGGGGCGAGCGCCAGCGAACGCGACCTCACCTCCCGGTTCATCCGCGGCGGCTTGCCGAACAGCACGTCCATGGGAATGTCGATGGGCGCGTTGCCGAAGTGCCGATCCGCCAGCTTCAGGGTCTGCTCCTCGGTGGCCTCGCCCAGCACCGCGAAGGGGGCACGCTCGCGCTCACAGAGAGCGACGAAGCGCTCCAGATCCTCCGGAGCAATGGCCAGCACGTAGCGCTCCTGCGCCTCGTTGCACCAGATCTCCACCGGCGCCATGCCAGGCTCGGCGTTGGGCACCTCACGCAGCTCGAAGCACCCGCCCAGGCCGGCATCGTGGATGAGCTCGGGCACGGCGTTGGACAGTCCACCCGCCCCCACGTCGTGGATGGAGCGAATGGGGTTGGCCTCGCCCTGCGCCCAGCAACGGTCGATGACCTCCTGGCAGCGCCGCTCCATCTCCGGGTTGTCCCGCTGCACCGAGGCGAAATCCAGGTCCGCCGCGCTCGCGCCCTGCGCCATGGAGGACGCCGCGCCCCCTCCCAGACCGATCAGCATGGCCGGACCGCCCAGCACGACGATCCTGTCCCCAGGCTTCAACGCCCCCTTCTTCACGTGCCCCGCGCGGATGTTGCCCAGGCCGCCGGCGATCATGATCGGCTTGTGGTAGCCGCGCACCTCGATGCCCTGGAGCGTGGAGAGCTGCACCTCGAAGCTGCGGAAGTAGCCGCACAGGTTGGGCCGACCGAACTCGTTGTTGAAGGCGGCTCCACCCAGCGGACCCTCGATCATGATGTCCAGCGCGGAGACGATGCGCTCCGGCTTGCCGTAGGGCTTCTCCCAGGGCTGCTCGAAGCCGGGGATGCGCAGGTGCGAGACGGAGAAGCCCGTGAGGCCCGCCTTGGGCTTCGCCCCAC
>QKJM01000618.1 GCA_003249315.1 Archangium sp. | reverse complement strand
CCACGGGAAGATGGATGGTAGCTGTCGTGTCGAGAGCGACTCCCTCAGTGAATGGCCAGGGCTCGCCCGGTTGCCCCTGCGCATCGACGGGTGCTCTCAAATGCCAGCGACCAGGAATGCGCATGTCATCCCGCAGCGCGAAATATCTACCTGGAGATTTCATGGCATCCTCGTGGCGAGCTTGTCGAACTTCTCCGCTCAGTTCCAACTCACCGCGACCAGGCACCAGCCCACCGCGACGGCCTGGATGATGCAAAAGCCCGTCAGCCCCGTGGCCAGGAAGTCGAAGAAGCCGAAGCGCACCGGCTTCCCTTCTTCGTCTCTCAGCCCCGCTCGCTCCGTCAGAGCCTGCGCCAGCGGTCCGCTCGTCGCCGCCGTCAGGAAGAGCGAGCTCCCCGCACACACGCTCAGAGCCAGCCCCACGTACACCGCATGTGGAGGAAAGCGCTCCGCCAGCGACTCCGCTACCTCCAGCAGCGCCGCCATGCTCGGCCCCGCCGAGAACAGCCCCGTCAATATCCCCGCCGACAACAGAAACACCGTCAACTGCGCCATCGGTGGAATCGGCAGCTCGCTCAACGCCCTCGCCGCCGCCGAGAACAGTCCGCTCCTCCTCACCGCCCCCACCATCACGAACAGCGACAGCAGGAACAACACCGCCTCCACGTCCACCCGCGTCCTCGCTATCCGCTCCCCCAGCGCCGGACTCGCCAGCAGCGCCACCCCCGCTCCTACCCAGCAGATGAGCTCCGGTGTCACCCCGCTCGTCGTCGGCACCGTCACCCACGCCACCAACATCCCCCCCAGCGCCACCGCCGCAGGTACCAGCTGCCTCCCGTCCACCCTCACGTTCCTGTACAGCCCCTCCATCGTCTTCAACGTCAGACGTGCCGCCAGGGGACTCTGCTCCTGCCCTCGCTCCGGCCTCACCCCCACCAACACCACTCCCAGCAACAGCCCCAGCGCCACCGCCGTCGCCGGCGCCGCCCTCACCAGGTACTCCGAAAACCCCATGCTCCCCCGGCCCAGCAGCAGAATCGCCGGGAAGTCTCCAATCGGTGTCGCCGCCCCTCCCAGGTTGCACGCCACCAGCAACACCCCCAGCGCCCACGACACGTACCTCTGCTTCACCCCCAGCAGCTTGAAGAGGATCAGCAGCACCGGCAGCACCAGCAACAGCGCCGTCAGGTTGTTCACCAGCCCGCTCACCACGTACATCCCCACCGCGAAGAGCAGCAGCAGCTTCCTCGGGTTCGCCCCGCTCCAACGGCTCGCCGTCAGCGCCAGCACCCCGAAGAGCCTCGAGGCCACGAACAGCTCCGAGAGCAGCCCCAGCCCCACCAGGATGACGAGCACGTCCCACGGCACGTCCGCCAGCAACCGCGGTGTGGTCGCCACCCCCAGCAGCGACGCCACCAGCGACGCCAGCGCCGCTCCACTCGTCACCACCAGCAGCCGTCGGGAGGGCATCAGGGCCTGCAATACCAGCGTGGCCACCAGCAACAGCGCGAGCAACAACTGCGAGACTTCCATCGGTGAACTCGAAACTCAGACGAGATGGGTGAAGCTGGTGCCCGGCACTTCCACCAGCCAGCGGGGATAGACATACATGGGCGTGCGCAACACGTCCCAGGCCACCAGCGAGCGGAACTGCGTGCGCACGTCCTCCCCCGTCACTCGCAGCCACGCTGGCTGCACGTGCGTGGAGAAACCCTGCGTCCCATAGGCGAACGTCACCAGTGCGCTCCGCGGCCCGCTCCACCCCTGGAAGGAGTCCAGGTCCACCGCCTCCACCCTCCCGCCGTAGTTGGCCAGCACCCGCTTCCAGTCCACCGTGAACGGGCTGTGCTGCACCAGCGCCAGCTCCACCCCCTCCAGCCTCGGCACCAGCACGTCCAGGAAGGCGCTCTCCAGCCCCACGAACACCACCCGCTCCGCCCCCCCGCACACTCCCAGCACCCCCTCCGGCGAGGTGTCCGGCGCTCGCGCCCCTCCCAGCCACGCTCCCGCCACCGCCTCCAGCACCGGGAAGGCCCTCCCCAACTCGTCTCGCAGCCCTTCCACCCCAGGCTCGCCCAGCTCCTCCGCTACCTCGCGCACGAAGAGCCACGCCGCGCTGCACAACCCCAGCTCCCCCGCCGCCACCAGGAAGGCCTGCTCCAACCCCGGCGGCAGCTTCACCCCCGGCCGAGCCCCCGCTACCTCTCTCTCTTCCCTCAACGCTTCTCGTCCTCCAGTCGCGCCAGCACCTGCCCCAGCAGCGCCACCATCGCCGCGTTCGCCAGTGCGTGCTGCGGCGGCCCGTCCGTCAGGCAGTCCACCATGGCCGCGAAGTTCCTCGAGTCCCTCGGTGCCAGCCGCTCCAGCGGCTCCACCGGCACCCCCAGCGGGTAGTGCCGCTCCTCCCCCTCCCGCGCCAGGTGCGGCGGCAGCCTCATCGGCACCGGCAGGGCCTCGCCTCCTCCCCCTTCCAAGGCGCCCCCCGCCTTCTCCAGCACCTGCCCCAGCAACGCCAGCAACACGTAGTTGGCTCCCCGGTGGTGCGCCGGCCCCTCTCCCAGCAGGCACCTCACCACGAAGGCCCTCTCCC
>QKJM01000359.1 GCA_003249315.1 Archangium sp. | reverse complement strand
GTACGCGAGGTGCTGCGCCGCTACCAGGCGGGGCAGAGCGCGCGCCAGTTGGCGCGTGAGGGGGTGGCGGACCGCAAGACGGCGGGCCGCTACTTCGAGGCGGCCAAGGCCTGCGAGGTGGGGCCGCTGACGGAGCTGACGGACGAGGTGGTGGCGCGGGTGGCCGGGCAGGTCCAGGGCCGCCGGCAGCCAGAGCCCTCCGAGGCGTGGACGCAGCTGACGCCGCACCGCGAGCGAGTCGAGGCGTGGCTGGCCCAGGAGCTGACGCTGGTGCGCATCCACGAGTTGCTGGTGAGGGAGGGCGTGGAGGCCTCGTACAACACGCTCCGGCGCTGGGCGCGGAAGCAGTTGGGGCATGGCGGGCCGCGCGTCACGGTGCGGGTACGGGACTCGGCGCCGGGCGAGGAGGCCCAGGTGGACTTCGGCCACGTCGGGTGGCTGGAGGACGAGAAGGGCAAGAAGAAGCTGTGGGCGCTGCTCGTCACGCTGAGCTTCAGTCGGTACCTCTTCGTGTGGCCGACGCTGACGCAGACGGTGCGCGACGTGTGCGAGGGGCTGGATGCGGCGTGGCACTTCTTCGGCGGCGTGCCGCTGCGGCTGGTGCTGGACAACGCCTCCAGCATGGTGACGGTGCCCAGCGCCCAGGCGCCGGTGCTGCACAGAAGCTTCCTGGAGTACGCGCAGGCGCGAGGCGTCTTCGTGGACCCGGCCCGTGTGCGCCGCCCCCAGGACAAGGGGAAGGTGGAGAATGCGGTGCCCTACGTGCGAGAGCGCTGGTGCGCGGGCGAGCGCTTCTTGTCCCTCGACGACGCGCGCCGAGGTGCGCGGGTCTGGTGCCATGAGGTGGCGGGTGCGCGGGTGCATGGCACCACCCGGCTCGTGCCCCGCGACGTCTTCGAGGCCGAGGAGAAGCCCACGCTGAAGCCGGCCCCCACCACCGACTTCGACGTGCCCACCTGGGGCACGGCCAAGGTGCATCCGGACCACCACGTCCAGGTGGCGCGAGCGCTGTACTCGGTGCCCACCGCGTACATCGGCCGCATCCTCGAGGTGCGCAGCGACTCGAAGTCGGTGCGCATGTACTCGGCGGCCACGCTGGTGAAGGCCCACCCGCGCGTGGCGCCAGGCCAGCGCTCCACGGACGCCAACGACTACCCGCGCACCAAGGCCGCGTACGCGCTGCGCGACGTGGAGGCGCTCAAGGCCCAGGCCCTTCAGCACGGCGCGTCCGTGGGGCGCTACGCCGAGGCGCTGCTGGCGGGCCCGCTGCCCTGGACGCGCATGCGTCAGGTGTACGGCCTGCTGCGGCTGTGCGAGCGCTACACGCCTTCGCGCGTGGACGCCCTGTGCGCTCGCGCCCTGGCCTTCGACGTGCTCGACGTGCCCCGCATCGAGCGCATGCTGAAGGCCGCCCGCCAGGTGGAGGACGAGGCGTGCGCCACCGGCAAGGTGCTGCCGCTGCCCGGACGCTTCGCCCGAGACGCCAGTCACTTCGCCACCCGGGCCGCGGCCCACGAGGGAGGTGCCGAGTGAGTCCGCGCACGCTCAGCCCGGAGCTGAAGGCCGCGCTCAAGCAGCTGCGCCTGGGCCAGCTCATCGACACGCTGCCCGAGCGGCTGGCGCTGGCCCACAAGCAGGACACGCCCTTCGAGGAGCTGCTGCTCATGGTGCTCACCGACGAGGTGGAGCGCCGCAAGAGCACCGCCGCCTCGCGCAGGGCCGTGCAGGCAGACCTGCAGCCGGACATGCAGTTGGAGCGCTGGGACAAGGCCGCCTCGGTGAGATTCGACAAGCGCGTGCTCCAGGAGCTGGCCAGCCTGCGCTTCGTCGAGGAGGCCCGCAACGTCGTCATCCTCGGGCCGGTCGGCGTGGGCAAGACCTTCCTGGCCACCGCGCTGGGCCACCTGGCCTGCAAGGGCGGCTTCCAGGTGCGCTTCACCCGCGCCGATGCCCTGCTGCGCAAGCTGCGCCAGAGCCGCATGGACAACTCGCGCGACGCCCTCATGGCGGAGCTGTGCGCGGTGGACCTGCTCATCCTCGACGACTTCGCGCTCGAGCCGATGAGCCGAGAGGAGAGCCGCGACGTCTACCAGCTCTTCGTGGAGAGGACGGCCCGTGCCTCCACCCTCGTCACCAGCAATCGCGACACGGCGGAGTGGCTGGCCGCCTTCGATGACACGCTGCTGGCCCAGAGCGCCATCGACCGCTTCCAGAACGCGGCCTACGACCTGGTCATCGAGGGCGAGTCGTACCGCTCCCGCCTCAAGCCCACCGTGGAGCGAGCCGGCCCTCCACCTCAGGCGCCCATCGTCAAGCCCTCCCACCCACGCCGGAAGCGGCCTCCAGTGGCGTGAGGGGGGGCGGCGGCCTCCCCTCGATGAGTGGAGGCCGCCGGGTGGACGCGGGCACCGGGTCGGTGGCATGAACAGGCCCGGTCGCTCGCGTCTCCACCCGGCCCCATGACCCTGGCTACGGGTGGCCCCATGCGGCTGGCTAGTGACAACGGCGAGCGGGACTTCGTCACCACCGGCAGCTCCCTCGTCGCCACCAAGTGCTCAACGCCTCTCGGCATCACGGCGAGCGGGACCGAAC
>QKJM01000397.1 GCA_003249315.1 Archangium sp. | reverse complement strand
AGACGTGGTATCGGTCGTCAAGCTCGCGGCCGAGAGAGGGTACGCCGTCACCCCTTGGTGCGCCGGCACGAGCCTCGAGGGCAACCCCATCCCGGTGCGGGGCGGCATCGTTCTTGACTTCACCGAGATGAACCGCGTGCTCGAGATTCGAGAGAAGGATCTCCAGGTGGACGTGGAAGTGGGCATCCAGTATCGGGATTTGAACAACCAACTCCGGCACTACGGGCTCTTTTTCCCTCCCGATCCGGGCGCCTGGGCCGCGCTCGGGGGCATGATCGGCAACAACGCATCGGGCGTACGCACGGTGGCCTACGGCGCCACCCGGGACTGCATCCTGGGCATGGAGGTCGTGACCGCCGACGGCGATGTGCTCCACCTGGGCAGCCGAGCGATCAAGAGCTCCTCCGGGTACGATTTGCTGCGGCTCATGGTGGGCAGCGAGGGCACCCTGGGCATCGTTACCAAAGCTACCCTGCGCCTCCGGGGGTTGCCGCCGGAGTATCTGACCGTGGTCGCCACCTTTCCCACCGCACACAACGCCTGCGAAGCGGTGAGCGACACGATCCGCTACGGGCTCAACCCGGCCGCCCTGGAGCTCATGGATGAGGCGGTGGTGGCGGAGATCAACAAGGACCAGCGCATGTGCCTGGAGGAGAAGCCCATGCTGTTCCTCGAGTTTCACAACGTCAACGAGGCGGCCCTGGCCAGCCAGTTCGAGATGGTGGAGGCAGTGCTCCAGGAGCACGGGGCGCTGAAGATCGAACGGGGCGTGGGCGCGGACGAACGGGCGCGGCTGTGGGAGGTGCGTCATGGGGCGCTGGAGTCCATCAAGCGAAACCACCCGGGCCAGCTGGTCCTGCTCGTGGACGCCTGCGTGCCGATCAGCCGCTACGCCGAGATGGTGGACATGGCGAAGGAGGCCGTGGCTCGAGAGGGGGTTAGGGGCTTCTTCTGGGGTCATGCCGGAGATGGAAATCTCCACTTGGGGCTCATGTACCCCCCGGCGGACGAAGGGGCGAAGGCCGCGGTAGGACGGGTGAACCGCTCCGTGGTGGAGCATAGCATCGCGGTCGGCGGTACCTGCACCGGCGAGCACGGCATCGGCGTGGGAAAGCTGCCGTTCGTGCAGGCCGAGCACGGCGCCGCGCTGGCGTACATGAGGCGAATCAAGCAGGCGCTGGACCCCAAAGGGATCCTCAACCCAGGGAAGATGCTCCCCGACACCTAAGGCAAGACAAGGAGAAGCGACCATGCTCCCGAAGATCGAGACAATTCTCTACGCTACCGACCTTTCGCCCCACTCCCCCGGTGTGTTTCGTTACGCCATGAGCCTGGCTCAGCAGTACGGGGGCAAGATCGTCATCGTGCACGCGATGGAGCCCCTGAGCCCGTTCGCGAAGAGCATGGTGGATCTGTATGTCTCCAAGGAGAAGAGCGAGAAACTCCACGCGGACGCGATGGAGAAGATGCAGGACATGATCCGGGAGCGGCTCGAGCTCTTCTGCAAGGACGAGCTGTGCACCGACCCCCAGGGGCGAGATCGGGTGACGGACATCCTGATTCTCGAGGGGCGGCCGCCCGAGGTGATCCTGCAGGAAGCGGCGCGGCTGAAGCCCGACGTGATCGTCATGGGCTCCCACGGTCACACGGCGGTGGGGGAGATCCTGTTGGGCACCACCGCTCACCGGGTGATGCAGCGGTCCCCGGTGCCCGTGCTGCTGGTGCGGTTGGGCAAGGACTAGGTGCCGAGGGCCCCTGCGGGCAATCCTTGCGAGGGGGGTGGCCAAGGCCCCGCCGGTTCGCTCCCGGCGGGGCCTTGCCTCACCAGGGATGCCTCTCCTCGCCGTAGACCGGGGTGGGGCGTTAGCGGGTGGTCGGCTGGGACGCCCCCGGCACGAGGCACGCCGCCGCCTCATCTTCCCCGGCCCACTCCCCCACGAGCCGCTCCTCGTAGATGTACTCGGTGAGGCGCCGGCCCACCTCCTCCGGCGTAACCTTGGTGGTCCGCGCCACGCCCGAGGCCAGGGCTGCCCGGGCCACAGCCTCGGCCACCTTGGGGGGCACGGAGAAGTCCATGGCGTCGGGGATGATGCGCTCCGGGCTGAGTCTGTCAGGGGCCACCGCCGCGGCGATGGCGTGGGCCGCCGCGATCTTCATCCCTTCGTCGATCTTCCGGGCCTGCACGTCCAGGGCGCCCCGGAAGATGCCCGGAAAGGCCAGGCAGTTGTTGACCTGGTTGGGGAAATCGCTGCGGCCCGTGGCCACGAGCCAGGCGCCGGCCTGCTTCGCGTCCTCCGGGAGCATCTCCGGCACCGGGTTGGCCAGGGCGAAGACGATTGCCCGCTCCGCCATGGAGCGCACCATGTCCGGGGTCAGCGCGCCGGCGATCGAGAGCCCGACGAACACGTCGGCGCCCTTGATCACCGCGCCGAGGTCCCCCTTGCGTCCTTCCGGGTTGGAGCGCTGCGCGACCGCCTCCTTATACGGATTCATGCCCTTCTTGCGCCCGCGGTAGAGCGCACCGGTCCGGTCGCACACCACCACGTCCCGGGCGCCTGCGTCCAAGAGGAGCCGGGTTACGGCCAAGGCGGCC
>QKJM01000261.1 GCA_003249315.1 Archangium sp. | reverse complement strand
CTTCTCCATCGCCCGCTCGCTCAAGGCCGCTGGCTGCAAGGTGGTGTACTTCGCCGGCTACCGCCAGCGCGCGGACGCCTTCAAGCGCGAGGAGATCGAAGCCGGCACCGATCAGGTGGTGTGGTCGGTGGACGCGGGCGAGTTGCTCGAGCCAGGGCGCCCTCAGGACGCGGCCTTCCGGGGCAACATCGTCCAGTCCCTGCTCGCCTACGCGAAGGGCGAGCTGGGAATCACGCCCGTGGCCTCCTTCAGCGAGGTGGATCGGATCATCGCCATCGGCTCGGACCGGATGATGCGTGCGGTGCAGGAGGCCCGGCACGGGGCGCTCCAGCCGTACCTCAAGCCCGAGCACGAGGCGATCGGCTCCATCAACTCGCCCATGCAGTGCATGATGAAGGAGATCTGCGCCCAGTGCCTGCAGCGGCACGTGGATCCACACACCGGCAAGGAGACGTGGGTGTTCTCCTGCTTCAACCAGGATCAGCGGTTGGACCGGGTGGACTTCGTCAACCTCAACCAGCGCCTGCGCGGCAACACGGTGCTGGAGAAGGTGGCGGACCTCTGCCTGGCCCACCTCCTGAAGAAGGCGCCGGGCCTCCGCCGCGTGTAGCCCTCCCTACTGCGCCTTCCCCCCGAAGGAGCGCAGCATGTCCTGGTAGTTGCGCATCAGCTCCTGCTCACGGGTGAGAACCCGATCCACGTTCTCATCCCCGTGGGCGGAGCGCGCGACGGCCAGCCGCTCCAGCTCCTCCACCCGCTGGCGCATGGCCTCGAGCTGCGGCTCCAGCTCCTTCTGCTGCTCGGGGCGGAGCCGGGCCTTCATGGCCTCCAGCTTCTGGAGCTCGCCGGCCAGGTCCAGCATGGCCGCCATGTGCCGCTGAGTGATCACGTCCGTCACGATGGCGCCAATGCGGTTGACATCCTTCTCGGAGAGCCCTGCCTCCTGGCGCGCCTCACGCTCCGCCTCGGCCTTCGCCTCGATCACCTTCATCGACTCCGCATGGCCCGAGGCGACCTTGCCGCGCACCTCCAGCAAGTCCTTCGCCGTCACCGCGTAGACGTCCAGCATCCGGCGCTGATAGCCCACATAAGCGTCCAGCTTCTCCGGAGTGAGGACATAGGGCCCCGAGTCCTCCTCCACTTCCGCCGCGGCCCCTGGCCTCTCCCTGGCCACCAGTTCCGCCTCCCGCCGGACAGGCCCGGGTGCTGCCTCCTCCTTGCAACCGGCCAGCGTCCCCGCGGCGAACAACACCCACAGCAACTTGCGCATCCACCCTCCTCCAGGGCTCTTCGAGTGTGAAAAGGGGCGTCGGAGTATACGCTCCTCCCATCTCCAGCTCCGTCCGGACGAACACCCCCCGTCCCGCCTGCCTGCTGGACGGCTGACGGAGCTCCTGCCCCCCAACATTCACCGCATTACCTTTGACCAACCCGGCCACGGTCGTGTACGAACCGCGGTCCGTTCAGGCAGCGGTGGAGGCACCTTGAGGATCTTCCTGGTCAGGCACGGCGAAGCGGACGCGGAGGCCCCCGAGGGCCTCGGCGACGAGGCGCGCGCGCTCACTGCCAAGGCTCGCACCAACACGGTCAACCACTTCGCCGCGCTGGCCGAGCGGATGGGGCCTCTCTCGCTCATCCTCACGAGCCCCCTGGTTCGTGCGGTCCAGACGGCCCAGATGCTCTCCACCGCGGCGAAGTACGACGGCCCCCTGCGCGCTCACCGGAGCCTCCAGCCGGACATGCCCGTCGGCGCCCTGGCTCCCGTCATCGACGAGCACGTGGGGCAGAACCTCGTGCTCGTGGGGCACCAGCCCTCCATGGGCGCCCTGGCCGCCCACCTGCTGGGCATGCAGTCCTTCCCCAAGCAGGTCCTCCCCGGCACCGTCATCGCCATCGAGCGGTCCGACACCGAGCCCGGCCCGGCGAAGTTCCTCTTCCTCGCCATCCCCGGTCAGCCTGTCCTCGAGTCCATCCAGTAGCGCGATGCTCGACGAGGTCACCTACAACCAGTTCGTCTCCGCGGCCTTCAAGCGCATCCTCGCCGCCGCGGATGCCCTCGATCCCGACGTCCTCGAGGCCGACAGCACCGGCGACATGGTCACCCTCACCGCCGCCTCGCGCGAGAAGTGCATCATCAACACCCAGCGTGCCGTCCGGCAGATCTGGGTCGCCGGCCTCGGACAGGGCATCCACTTCTCCTACCACCCCGAGTCCTCTTCCTGGCGCGATGACAAGGGCAAGGGCCTCGAGCTCTTCCGCTTCGTCTCGGACGTGGTGCGCGGCATTTGCGGCGAGGAGCTGCACTACCTGGGTTGAGCCTTCGCTCCTCGGGCAGCCGCCCCTCTCCCCAGAGGGAGAGGGGACATCCACCGCTTCAACCGAGGGTGTTACTGCGGGTTCCGGGGGGCGACCTCGATCCGATCTCCCCCCTCCGCCTGCGCCCTTCGCAGGGCCTCCCCGGCCTCCTTCATCAGGCTGCCGAAGCTCACCTGGGCCTGTCCCTTCGCCGCCGAGGGCTCGAATACCGCCAGGCCCAGCGACGCCGTCAGCCCTTCCACCGCCTCCACCTCCTTCACCCGCTGCCTCAACCGCTCCGCCACCACCATCGCCCCCTCATAGGGAGTGTGCGGCAGGAAGATGATGAAGCGCCCCTCCGCGAACGGCACCGCCAGGTCGATGTCCCGCAGCGCCTCCGTCAGTCGCCGCAGCAACTCCGCCATCGCGGACGTACGCTCCACCGGCCCCAGTGAGCCCAACTGCTCGCTGAAACGGTCCGGCTCCAACAACAGGAAGGAAATGGGGTAGCGGTAGCGCCGGCTGCGCTTCACCTCCATGAAGAGCAGCCGCTTGAGGAACTCCAGATCCGGAGAGGGACCCGCTCCCGTCGGCTCGCGCCGGCCCGTCTGCATGTGCGTCTCGGCCCGCAACCGGGCCATTGCCTCCCGAGCCGAGGCCACCTGCAGCAACAGACTCACGCACGACACCACCGTGGCCCGCTTCAGCGGACCCACCAGGCAGGCCTCCGCCCCCACGGCTGCCGCGAGCGCCTCCGGTTGCTCCTCCTCCGGCAGGTACAGCAGGATCACCGGCACCCCCGGCGCCTCCTCCTTCACCTGCCGGCAGAGTGCCTCGCCGTCGAAGCTCTCCGTACACGAAGCAATGACCACCGCGGGCGCCAGCTCGCGCACCCGCGCCAGGGCCTCCTGGACCTCGACCGCCACCGTCACCTCGTGGCCGACGCTCTCCAGGAAACGACGCAGCGCCCCGCTCACCGGGGCCGAAGGTTCCGCGACGACGATGAAGGCCATCTCAGACCTCCATCACTTCCTTCTCCTTCTTGGAGACAATCTCGTCCACCTTCTTCACCCCGTCGTCCGTCTCCTTCTGCACCTTCTCCATCAGCCGCTTCTGGTCATCCTCGGTGATGGCCTTGTCCTTGAGCTGCACCTTGAGCTGCTCGTTGGCGTCGCGACGGACGTTGCGGATGGCGACCTTGTGCTCCTCGCCCCGGGTCTTCACCTGCTTGGCGATCTCCTTGCGCCGCTCCTCGGTGAGGGGCGGGAAGGGCAAGCGGATGACCTCGCCGTCGTTCATCGGGTTGATGCCCAGGTTGGCCTCGCGGATGGCCTTCTCGATGTCCTTGAGGAGGTTCCGCTCCCAGGGCTTGATCACGATCAACCGCGGCTCCGGGGTGCTGATGTTGGCCACTCCGCTCAGCGGGGTCGGCGTGCCGTAGTAGTCCACCCGGATGCCTTCGAGCAGGTTCGGGCTCGCCCGACCCGTCCGCACCTTCGTGAGATCCTTGCGGAGATCATCCAGCGTCTTGTCGATGCGGCTCTTCAGTTCGGTGACGACGTCTTGCATGTGCGGTCTCCCTTGTGAAGCGTCGGTGCTCCTTCAGGCCCAGGCCGTCTCGGCCGCGCCCACCAGCGTGCCGATCTCCTCGCCTTCGCGCAGAACCGCGCGGCGGATGTTGCCTCGCACGGTCAGATCGAACACCACGATGGGTAGCTTGTTGTCCATGCAGAGCGAGATGGCCGTGGAGTCCATCACGTTCAGGTTCTGCCGGAGCACGTCCATGTAGGTCAGCGTCTGGTAGCGACGCGCCGAGGGATCCTTCATCGGATCCGCGTTGTACACCCCATCCACCTTGGTCGCCTTGAGGATGACGTCCGCGTTGATCTCCATCGCCCGGAGGCTGGCGGCCGTGTCGGTGGTGAAGTACGGGTTGCCGGTGCCCGCCGCGAAGATGACGATGCGGCCCTTCTCCAGGTGCCTCACCGCCCGTCGGCGGATGTAGGGCTCGGCGATCTGCTCCATCTTGATGGCGCTGAGCACCCGGGTGTGGCAGCCCTGCTTCTCCAGCGCGTCCTGCAGCGCCATGGAGTTGATGCAGGTGGCGAGCATCCCCATGTAGTCGGCGCTCGCCCGGTCCATCCCCTCGGTGGAGCCGGCCACGCCGCGAAAGATGTTGCCGCCGCCGATGACCACGGCCAGTTCCACCCCCGCGTCCGCCACCTCCTTCATCTCCTCGGCGATGCGGTTGAGTGTGGGCGGGTGGATACCGTACTTCCCGTCACCCATCAGGGCTTCGCCCGACAGCTTGAGGAGGACGCGCTTGTAATGATGAGCGGTGGATGGAGCGGACATTGGCACCGCTTCTATCCCTCGCCTCGGCGGGGATCAACGCCGGATTGGTTCCTGTCCTCCAGTCGGCCCCTCCCCGGCCTTCCACCCCGCAACGCCGAGGGCCGCGTCGCCCCGGGAGACCCCGGAACCGCGCGGCCCTCTCAGACGCTCGTGGCGCGACCGGACTAGGCCTGACCGAGCTGCTTGGCCACCTCGGAGGCCAGGTCATCCTTCTTCTTCTCGATGCCCTCACCCACCTCGTAGCGGGTGAAGCGACGCACGGAGACCTTCTCGCCGATCTTCGCGGCGCGCTCGGTGATCATGTCGCCGACCTTCTTCTTGTCCTCCTTCACCCACGGCTGATCCATCAGGCACACCAGCTCGTAGTACTTCTCCAGCTTGCCCACGAGGATCTTGTCCCACATGGCCTCGGGCTTGCCCTGCTGCTTGAGCAGCTCGCGCTGGATCTCCTTCTCCTTCTCCATCACGTCGACGGGGACCTCGTCGCGGCGCACGTACTTGGGGCTGGCGGCGGCGATCTGCATGGCCACGTCCTTCACCAGCGCCTGGAAGTCCTCGTTGCGAGCCACGAAGTCCGTCTCGCAGTTGACCTCCACCAGCACGCCGATGCGGCCTCCATGCACGTAGGTGCCGATGATGCCCTCGGCGGCCACGCGGCCCTCCTTGCTGCCGGCCTTGGCGATGCCCTTCTTGCGCAGCCACTCCTCGGCCTTGACGAAGTCGCCACCGGACTCGGAGAGGGCCTTCTTGCAGTCCATCATGCCGGCCCCGGTCTTCTCACGGAGCTCCTTCACCATCGCGGCGCTGACTTCGGCCATGTTCATCTCCCTGCCCTCTTCCCATGCGACAGGCGCCGGGGGGGGCTCTCAGGTTGAAAAGGTACTGCTGCGGTTAAAAGCAAAGCCGGGCAGCGAGCCATGCGCGCCGCCCGGCTGGAAGCTGGTGCCCACGAGGGGCACGGCGGCACTACTCGGCGGGGGTCTCGCCCTCGCTCGCCGGAGCCTGGGCGGCCGCCTCGGCCACCGGCGCGGCGGAGGCCTTCATCTCCACCAAGGGACCCCGGCGCTCACCACCGCCCCGGCGCTCGCCACCACGATCGCCGCGGCGGGGGCCCCGGCGATCCTCACGCTCCCGGCCCTCACGCCCACCCTCGCGCTCATCGGCCTCCTCACGATCGGCCGCCCCGCTGGCGCGGTAGCGAGCCCCACCCTCGATGCACGCGTCGGCCACCTTCGAGGTGAAGAGCTTGATCGAGCGGATGGCGTCGTCGTTGCCCGGGATCACGAAGTCGATGCCGTCCGGATCGCAGTTGGTGTCCACCACGCCGATCACGGGGATGCCGAGGCGGTTGGCCTCATGCACCGCGATGTGCTCCTTCTTCGGATCGATCACGAAGAGGCACTTGGGCAGCTTGCCCATCTCCTTCATGCCGCCCAGGTTCTTCTCCAGCTTGTCCTGCTCGCGCTGGAGGGTGGCCACTTCCTTCTTCGGCAGGCGCTCGAAGGTGCCGTCCTCGGCCATCTTCTCCAGGGCCTTGAGCCGATCGATCCCCTGCTTGATCGTCTTGAAGTTGGTCAGCGTGCCACCCAGCCAGCGGCTGGTGACGAAGAACTGACCGGCGCGGGAGGCCTCCTCCTGGATGACGTCCTGGGCCTGCTTCTTGGTGCCCACGAAGAGCACCGTGCCGCCCCGGCCGGTCAGATCCGCCACGAAGCGGAACGCCGCGCGGGCCATGCCCACGGTCTTCTGGAGGTCGATGATGTAGATGCCGTTGCGGGCGCCGAAGATGTACGGCTTCATCTTCGGGTTCCAGCGCTTCGTCTGGTGGCCGAAGTGAACACCGGCCTCCAGGAGCTGCCTCATGGTGATACCGCCCGCGGGGGCCATCGCCTGCTGCTGCGTCGTGTCCTGCGTTTCCATTTCGGTTCTTCCTCCACGTCCGCTTCGCGACCGGCCCATCGCCCACCAGGGGCACCGAGGACCGACACGGACGTGTGTGTAGTGGTTGACTGAGAACGAGCCCACCCGCCGACCATCCGACGGAGGACGCGGCTCCTTAACAGAACCCCTCCGAGCGGCGCAAGCTTCGCGACGTCCGGAGGGGACTGGAGGACGGTCGAGGGGCGCCCGGGAGGACCGGGGCCCGGTTTGGGACCATCCGGGGCTAGGCGCTGGCCTCCACCGCCCCGTGGCACTTCTTGTACTTCTTCCCGCTGCCGCAGGGGCAGGGATCGTTGCGACCCACCTTCGGGCCCTGACGCGCGGCGGCGGCGGGGCGCGCGGCGGCAGGCTCGGCCAGCCGCCCTTCCGCGTCCGCCCGCCCCTCCTGCATCTGCTTCTGCCGCTGGGCCATCTGCCGCTGCAGCCGGGCCGCCTCCTCGTCGGAGGCCGCGCGCGCCTGCACCCGCATCAACTGGCTGATGAACTGGGCGCTGATGGAGGCCAGCATCTGCATGAAGCCCTGGTAGCCCTCCTTCTTGTACTCCTGCTTGGGATCCTTCTGCCCGTAGCCGCGCAGCCCGATGCCCTGGCGCAGGTGATCCATCGCCAGCAGGTGGTCCTTCCACAGCGAGTCGATCGTGGCCAGGTAGCGCACCTGGAGGAAACGCAGGAAGTCCTCGCCGAACTCCTCCAGCCGGGCCTGGAAGACCTTCTCCGAGGCCTTGTAGATGTCCTCCTGGATGTCGTCGCGCGAGCCAGCCCGGGTGAGATCCATCTCCAGGTTGAAGGTCTCCTTCACCGCGCGCGTCAGATCCTCCAGGTCCCACGAGGCCGGATTCTTGGACGGCAGGTAGGAGTCCGACAACGACACGATGGAGTCTTCCATGGCGTCCAGCGCCATCTCCTTGAAGTCCTCCCAGGAGACGAGCTGCTCGGAACGAGACTTCAGCTGCGTCTTCTTGTCCTCCTCGTACTCCACCAGGGGGATGCCGGCCCCGGCGGCCAGCACCTTGCGACGCAGCTTGTAGATGGTGCGCCGCTGCTGGTTCATCACGTCGTCGTACTCGAGCAGGTTCTTGCGGATGTCGAAGTTGTGACCCTCGACGCGCCGCTGGGCGCTCTCGATCGCGCGGCTGAGCCACACGTGCTCGATGACCTCGCCCTCCTCCATGCCCAGGCGCTCCATCAGCCCCTGGATGCGCTCGGAGCCGAAGATGCGCATCAGGTCGTCTTCGAGCGAGAGGTAGAAGCGGCTGGCGCCGGGATCACCCTGGCGGCCGGCGCGGCCACGAAGCTGGTTGTCGATGCGGCGCGACTCGTGGCGCTCGGTGCCGAGGATGAAGAGGCCGCCCGCGGCCAGCACCTCCTCGCGCTCCTTGCTCGTCTGCTCCTTGTACTTCGCCAGCGCCGCCTCGAAGCGCTGCTTGTGCTCCGCGAGCGCCTGTTCGTAGGCGGACGTGTCCACCGGACCGTCCGTGGCCTCTGGCGGCTGGGGCTCGTGACCCACCTCCTTCTGCGCCAGCACCTCCGGGTTGCCGCCCAGGAGGATGTCCGTGCCGCGGCCCGCCATGTTGGTGGAGATGGTGACCGCGCCCTTACGGCCCGCCTGCGCGACGATCTCCGCCTCGCGCTCGTGCTGCTTCGCGTTGAGCACGTTGTGGGGGATGTCCATCTTCTTGAGGAAGCCGGACACCACCTCGCTCTTGGCGATGGACACCGTACCCACCAGCACCGGCTGCCCCTTCTTGTGCAGCTCGACGATGTCCTTGGCCACCGCCTCGAACTTCTCGCGCTCCGTCTTGTAGACCAGGTCCTCCTGGTCCTCCCGGACCATCGGCCGGTTGGTAGGCACCACCCGGACCTCGAGGTTGTAGATCTTCGAGAACTCCTCGGCCTCGGTGTCGGCGGTGCCCGTCATCCCCGAGAGCTTGGAGTACATGCGGAAGTAGTTCTGGAACGAGACCGTCGCCAGCGTCTGGTTCTCGTTCTCGATCTTCACGCCCTCCTTGGCCTCGACGGCCTGGTGCAGACCATCGGACCAGCGGCGGCCCGGCATGAGACGGCCGGTGTGCTCGTCGACGATGATGACCTCGCCGTCGCGCACCACGTAGTCGCGATCCCTCTTGTAGAGCGTGTGCGCGCGCAGCGCCTGCTCCACGTGGTGGAGGGTCTCGATCTCCGCCGGATCATACAGGTTGGAGATATTGAGCCGCTTCTGCAGCTTGTCGATGCCGGGGTCGGTGAGGGACACCGAGCGGTGCTTCTCGTCCAGGATGTAGTCCTGGTCCGGCACCAGCCCGGGCACCACCTTGTCCACCGTGTAGTACTTGTCGGTGGTGTCCTCGGTGGGGCCGGAGATGATGAGCGGGGTGCGGGCCTCGTCGATGAGGATGGAGTCCACTTCGTCGACGATGGCGTAGTTGAGTTCGCGCTGGACGTAGTCCTGCAGACGGAACTTCATGTTGTCGCGCAGATAGTCGAAGCCGAACTCGTTGTTCTGCCCGTAGGTGATGTCCGCCCGGTAGGCATCCTGGCGCTGCCGGTCGTTCATGTCGTGCAGCACGCAACCGGTGGTCATTCCGAGGAAGCGGTGAACACGACCCATCCACTCGGAATCGCGCCGGGCGAGGTAGTCGTTTACCGTCACCACGTGTACGCCGCGACCGGACAGCGCATTGAGGTACGAGGGGAGCGTGGCGGTGAGCGTCTTGCCCTCACCGGTGCGCATCTCCGCGATGCACCCCTGGTGGAGGAACATGCCGCCGATCATCTGCACGTCGTAGTGGCGCTGGCCGATCACCCGCCGCGCCGCCTCGCGCACCAGCGCGAAGGACTCGAACAGCAGGTCGTCGAGCGAGCGGCCGTTCTGCACCTCCTGCTTCATCCGGGCAGTGGCGGCAGGGAAGTCCTCATCCTTGAGCGCCCGCATCTTCGCTTCCAGCTCGTTGATGCGGGCTACCTTCGGGAGCGCCTTCTTGAGCTCGCGCTCATTCTTCGTCCCGATGATCTTCTTCAGCGTCCATTCGATCATGCGATTCTAGCTCTCTCGCCCGAGAATCCTCGAAGGGACGTGGCGAGTGAAGGGAAATCCCTGGAGTGTAGGTGGGATGCAGGAAGGAAACCATGTGTTTCCCTCCCGTCATTCCATCAGGCAGGCTGCCCTGCGCGCGGCAGGACAGAGTAAAGCGGAACCGAGGCCAAGCAATGCCCTCCCGTAAGAAAGATGCACGTCGCCCCACGAGGCGTCCGACCCCCCGGCCCCAGAAGGGC
>QKJM01000818.1 GCA_003249315.1 Archangium sp. | reverse complement strand
GACAAGACGGGCCTGTGCTCCAACGGGACGACGGAGACGCGCGACATCATCGTGGGCGAGGTGCCGCGAGGAAACTACACGGCCCTGCGCTTCACGGTAGGGGTGCCCTTCGACAAGAACCACCTGGCCAAGGAGACGGCCAAGGCGCCGCTCGGGGTGAGCACGCTCCACTGGTCCTGGCAGGGGGGCTACAAGTTCATCCGCCTGGACGGCGCCACCGAGGGCCTGCCCAACGGCCATCTCTTCCACCTGGGCAGCACCATGTGCGAGACGTCGGCGCCCAACGTGGTGACGGCGTGCGCCAACGCCAACCGCTTCGACGTGGAGATCTCCGGATTCAATCCCGAGCAGCCCTCGGCGGTGGTGCTCGACGTGGCGGCGCTGCTGGCCGGCTCCAACCTGGATGCAAACCAGGCGGACACACCGGCGGGCTGCATGTCGGCGCCCACGGACGGAGACTGCGCGCCCATCTTCCAGCGGTTGGGCCTATCCTTCGGCGAAACGCCGGCCAACGCGGGCGGCCAGGTCTTCTTCCGCAAGGAATAGAGGAGGTAACCATGCGAGGCAGCTTCCAGGCGATGTGTACGAGCGGGCTCCTGCTGCTGGCGGTGGCCTGCGGTGAACGAGAGGCGCCGTACGAGTGGAAGCTGCCCGCTGGCTTTCCCGAGCCGGCGGTGCCCGCGGACAACCCCATGAGCGAGGCCAAGGTCGAGCTGGGGAGGTTCCTCTTCTACGACGTGCGGCTGTCGGAGAATGGAACCCAGTCCTGCGCGAGCTGCCACGAGCAGGCGCGGGCCTTCACGGACGGCCGGACCACGGCGCTGGGCTCCACCGGCGAGCACCACCGGCGCAACTCCATGTCGCTGACGAACGTGGGCTATGCCTCCAGCCTCACCTGGTCCAACCCTCACTTCCAGACGCTCGAGGGACAGGCCCTGGTGCCCATCTTCGGGGAGGATCCGGTGGAGCTGGGCATGGCCGGCAAGGAGGACGTGCTGCTCCAGCGGCTCGCGGAGGACGCACGCTACCCGGGCCTCTTCGCCGCGGCCTTCCCGGAGGAGAAGGAACCCCTCTCCATGGCCTCGGTGGTACGGGCGATCGCCTCCTTCGAGCGCACGCTGATCTCTGGCGACTCGCCGTATGATCGTTATGTGTATGGGGGCGAGGTGGGGGCGATATCCGAGTCGGCGAAGCGGGGAATGGATCTCTTCTTCTCCGAGCGACTGGAGTGCTTCCACTGCCACCAGGGCGCGTTCTTCTCGGACTCGGTGCGCAGCAGCGAGACGGTCTTCCCGGAGCTGCTCTTCCACAACACCAACCTCTACAACGAGGGAGGCAGCGGCACCTATCCGATCGTGGATCAAGGGCTGATAGAGGTGACCGGCCAGCCCGGGGACATGGGCCGCTTCCGGGCCCCCACCCTGCGAAACATCGCGGTGACGGCGCCGTACATGCATGACGGCTCCATCGCCACGCTGGGAGAGGTCCTGGACCACTATGCCGCCGGCGGCCGGGCGCACGCGGAGGGCCCCAATCCCTATCGAAGCGAATTCGTGAAAGGATTCAACCTCACCCCCCAGGAGCGCGAGGACGTGCTGACCTTCCTCGAGGCCCTCACGGATACGCAATTCCTGACAAACACCAACCTGTCAAACCCATTTGCAAGCAATTAGATCGCCAAACACAAATCAAACACAAACACCGAAACACCAATGAATAACAAACAAAATGCAAAACGAATGCCATGCAATAAATAACAAAACCAAAAAAACACAGACGCATATATTTAAACACAAACAACAAAACAGTCGGGCGAAATAAATAACTATATATCTTCAAAAGGCGCACGTCGGGAAATGTAGGCATGGCATGTCGATGCCTGTTGTACGGAAATGTAGGCATGGCATGTTTCCCCGAACAGTCGCCCACGAGTGGAGTGACCGAAGTTCGTGGACGTAGTCCGAAGCCCTGTGGATGTCCCCTCTCCCTCTGGGAGAGGGCTAGGGTGAGGGTTTACCCCGTCGCACCGACTGCGCATCCAGGACAGCGGAGGGAGAACGAGATCGCGGCGTGCCGAGGGCGACTGGGGCGAAGAACAGGAAGGAGACGACCCTCACCCCCCGCCCTCTCCCTCTGGGAGAGGGCGCATGCGCAACGCGACGATGTCCACGAACTTCATGGACACTCCACTGGTGGGTAGATGTAAGCATGGCATGTCCGAGCGAGCCGCGCCGTCCATGTCTGGAAATGTAGGCATTGCATACCTGCATGAGCCAGGGCGCCTATGTCCAGAAATGTAGGCATGACAGGTTCGACAGCGGAGGGCGCACCCCTCCCCTGCTCCGTGCGCGGCACGGAGTTCGCCCGCCAGAGAGTCACCGCCGGACACGAGCTGAAAGCAGCGGGTCTTTGCGCTTGAATCCCGGATCGAAGCGATTGAGGCACGCGCCGGGCAAGGGGCACGTCATGACGACGCCCACCGCTCAGGAGGCAGACACAACCTTGGTCGATGTCGCTGCCGTTCGTGCCTACGCCATGCGCCGAGCAGCCAAGCGGAACGAGGGCACGAATGCCAGTCGCCGGACTGTCGAAGTCT
>QKJM01000020.1 GCA_003249315.1 Archangium sp. | reverse complement strand
CCCTCGAGCTGCAGGGCCGTGACGTGCTCTCATTCCTGACCGACACCCTCGCCGCGCACCGCCGCGGCTTGCGCGGGCCTTCGCTCCTGCCCTCCATGCCTGTATCTCAGCTCGCGCTCACTGCCTGAACTGGTGAACGGTTACTTCAGAAGAAGATCTTCGCCGCTGGAAGCGTCGGTTTCTCGACTGAACCCGGCATCCGGAGAGAGCCCACCCTCGGTGGGTCGCTTGAGCACGCGACCTCGCTGGGGTACGTAGGAACTCCCGGAGAGGCGGATGCAACCAACGAACGACAGCATCCAGAAGCAGGCATCGCATCCAGACGAGCGACGAGGCTTGAGTATCGGCGTTCTGGCCATGGTGGCGCTCGCGCTGCTCTCGGGATGCACCACCGGACGAGCAGGAACCTGGGTTGAAGGTGGCTTGAAACCGAGCCACTTCCAATTCAAGGAGGTCGTCCCCAAGCGCGGCAAGGGGGCCGGAGGCTGGAGGGCAGCCTGCCTTCATGTTGGCATTCTACGCGCCAACACAGAAGAGCTGTTCTACTGCAGGTTTGGCGTTGAGGTCCCCATCGAAAACGAAAAGCAGGGGTTCATCCCTATCGAGATGGCGCAGAGTCGCGCGGCAAGCAGCGCCAACCAAGCCGCGCTGACGACACTCCAATCGACTACGCCGGCGACCCCCATCGCAATTGCGTGTGCGCAGTTCAAGAGACTTTATGGATTGACTCTTGGCGCCGTCATCTACGGAGCGCGTATCATGCACACATGTTCTCCTGGGGTTCCGCCCGTAGTGCTCACCCCTCGTGCTCTGCTTCCCTGATGACGCCATGCGCCCCTCTGTCGATCAACTCATCTCCATCGCGAAGAACTACTGGTCCTCGAGTAAGGAATACTACCTGCGACAAGAACCCAGCCCCGAAGCGAAGCGGCTTCATGAGCGATGGGAGCAGGAGCTTCAAAGAGTCGACCGGTGGTGGGCATTCCTCGATGAACTCGAGAAAGAGCTCCCCGGATTCGATATCGGTGATGCGACCGCGACCCCCGACGCCTGCTTCCGCTGTGTTGCATACCCCACCAGGGCTCGCCCTCAACCCGCAGTGCGCTGGGTCGTCGTCGGTTGCGTCAGCCTCCTGGCACCCGTCTACACCGTCTACGGGGTTCAATTCGAATACGGTGAGACAACGCGAACCTTCAAGGCGATGGCGCTGGACTCCCTCCAGCCCGAGATACGAGCACCCGCGGAGGTCATCGCCAGAAAACTCGAGGCAACGTTCGGAGTCAGCGCGCTTTCGCGAGAGGTTGCCGAGAGGCCCGTCCCACTCTTCGTGCAGTGGAGGGAGCCCCCGGAGACAACGCTCTTCCATGCACTCTTCACGAGTGAGCCCGCAAGCCTGCCTTGAGCCGCGGCCACCTGCACGGCAACATGGCCCCGCCACTTCGCGCTATGCTGGCGGGCATGAGCGACACGGCGGTTCATTCCCGGCGCTCGCTGGCTCCTCGAGAGCACGGAGCCTACGGTCAGTTCGCCCTGCCTCTCGTCACAGCGCTCGCCCAGGGGCGACCCGGCCTGGTGTCCGGATTGCTCGTCGTGGGGGCCGTGGCCGCCTTCGTGGCGCACGAGCCGCTGCTGGTGCTGCTCGGCCATCGGGGAGCGCGTCTGCGGGAGGAGGTCGGGCCTCGCGCCCGTCGCGTGGGGACGGTAGCGCTCGTCCTGGCGCTCGGGTGTGGCCTGGGAGCGTTGGCGCTGGCATCCCCCTCCGTCCGTCTCGCGGCGGTGGTGCCCGTGGGGCTCACCGCCCTCCTGGTGCCGCTCGTCCTGCGCCGTGAGGAGAAGACGGCCGTGGGGGAGCTGCTGGCGGCCGCGGCCCTCTCCGGGGCGAGCCTTCCCGTGGCCGTGGCGGGTGGTGTGCCTCCCGTCGTGGCAGCCATCGCCTGGGCCACCTGGGTCGCCGCCTTCTGGGCCAGCACCGCCTCCGTCCGCTACCTCATCGCCCGCCACAAGCAGCGCCACGAGCCGCTGGCGCTCCCCGTCCTCTTCGTCACCACCCTCGGCCCCCTGGTGGCGCTCCCCGCCACACGCATGCCCCTGGCCGCCACGCCCTTGCTCTTCCTATCGTGGGCTCTCTTCCTGCGTCCACCTTCTCCGCGCCACCTCCGGCGCGTGGGGTGGATGCTCGTCGCCATGAGCGTGACCACCGCTGTGCTGCTCCTGTTGTTGGCTCCCCCGTTGGGCATTCCAACTCCCTGAGCTCCCTCCTTCGACACCTTCCTGTCCGACCGGCACGCCCCACCTTCCCTCCTGCCAAAAAACGTCAGCACGCGCGCGCAATGCGTCACCGTTCGGAATTCGTGGGTGCGTGCCATCCATGAATTCCGGAGACTTGAGGGCGAGCAACCGGTGGCATGTTCTCTGCAAAACGAGACAGAGCACCGTTCACATTCCCAGGAGCATCCGTCGGGCGCGCTCGCGCTGTCCGTCGCGACCGGGGTGTGTCTGGGGCACGTCTGACTCGGACAAACGGAGAATGCACATGCATCGACGACAGAGAAGCGGAACAGGAAGGGCGCTTCTGGCGGCCTTGCTCGGAGCCGCGC
>QKJM01000421.1 GCA_003249315.1 Archangium sp. | reverse complement strand
CCCCACGGGTTGCCACCATGAAGATTCCCTCCAACGACATCCGCAAGTCGACCCGTTCCCCCACTCCCGCGGCGCAGCCGACGAAGAGCCAGGCGTCGGTGGCAGCCGCGAAGCCCCGGAGCGAGAGCGCGTCGGCCCAGAGGGACTCGAGCTTCACCGCGGCGCCCGCCCGGGCCCGGGTGGAGTTGAGCGGCCAGTCCGCGACCTCGGCGGCACCGGTGGGCTCGACGCGCCCCGGCCCCCTCTCCCCCCAGAGCCTGGAGGGCCGCGCCGCGGTGCGGACGACGCTCGCCCACCTGGGCCAGCAGATGCAGGGGCTCGGCGAGCTGCGCGCCGCGCCGGTGGATGCCTCCCAGTCCTTCTCGCCTCGCAACATCGAGCGGGACGATCTGGGAATGACGCACGTGCGCATGGACCGGCAGCACGAGGGCGTGCGCGTCTTCGGCGAGCAGGTCATCAGCCACCTGGATCGGGAGGGCAAGGTGGCGAGCCTCACCGGCAACGTCTCCACCATCCCCGAGGGCCTGGGCCGCGAGCCCGTGAAGGTGTCGGCGGAGGATGCGCTGGCGCTCGCCCAGAAGGACTTCGCCGGGCAGACGGACCGGAAGCCCTCGGTGGAGCGGGTCGTCTACCAGGGCGCGGACGGCCAGTACCGTTCGGCCTGGCACGTGGAGCTCTCCAACACCAGCAAGCTGACCGGTGACGAGCGCCCGCGGCGGATGAACTACCTCATCGACGCCCAGCAAGGCTCCCTGCTGGAGAAGTTCAACCAGATCGGCGGCATCGAGCTGCCGCGCGAGCAGCCCGCCACCAGCCGCACGGTGACGGCCACCACCACGCCCAACCTCCCCGTACGCGACAACCAGACGACCACCTCCACGCTGGAGCTGGCCGAGGACGTGGCCATCGAGGATCTGAAGCTGGACCTGGACCTGGCCCACTCCTACAAGGGAGACCTGAAGGTGACGCTGACGAGCCCCTCGGGCACGAGCGCCGTGGTGCATGACCGCGAGGGCGGCGGCGAGGACGATGTGAAGGGCACCTTCGAGCTCGCGAAGCACTTCGCCGGCGAGAGCACGAAGGGCCAGTGGACGCTCACGGTGGAGGACAAGGCGAGCCGCGACGAGGGCACGCTCCGGAGCTGGGGCCTGAACGCCACGGGCCCGTCGGCCCAGGTGCCCACCGAGCCCCCCCCGCCCGCCGTCACCGGGGACGACACCAGCCTCTACAGCGGCCAGGTGGACCTGGCCACGAAGCAGAACGCGGACGGCACCTGGAGCCTGGAGGACGACAACCGCGGCCAGGGCGTGGTGACGGTGGACGCGCAGAACAAGGAGCGCGCGAGCAACCCCGTGGCCTTCAAGGATGGCAACGACAAGTGGGGCGAGGCGACGGACCCGGAGCGCAACCGCTCCGCGGTGGACGCGCACTACGGCGCGCAGATGACGTACGACTTCCTCAAGAACGTACTCGGCCGCGACTCGCTGGATGGCAAGGGCGAGAAGCTCGTCTCCAACGTCCACATCAGCACCAACTACGTGAACGCCTTCTGGGACGGCACGGAGATGAACTACGGCGACGGCGACGGCAGGAGCGCCGGGCCCCTCACCACCCTCGACATCGCCGGGCATGAGATCGCGCACGGCCTCACCGAGCGCACCGCCGGCCTGCTCTACCGCAACGAGTCCGGCGGCCTCAACGAGGCCTTCAGCGACATCATGGGCACCGGCGTGGAGTGGTACGCCAGCCAGCAGAACGACGCGGTGAAGTTCGACTGGGCCGTGGGCGAGGACGCCTGGACTCCCACCAATGGCGATGACACGGACGCGCTGCGCTACATGGACGACCCGACGAAGGACGGCTACTCGGTCGACCACTACAGCAACTACCCCAAGCAGACCGAGGTCCACGGCTCCAGCGGCATCGCCAACAACGCCTTCCACCTGCTGGTCAACGGCGGCACCAACCGCACCTCGGGCCAGTCGGTGGCGGACGGCATCGGCATGGAGAAGGGCCTCAAAATCTACTACCGCGCCCTGGCGCACTACATGACGCCCACCACCACCTTCGCCGAGGCGCGGAAGGCCACCCTCCAGGCCGCCACGGACCTGTTCGGGGCGGACTCGGCCGAGGTGGGGAAGGTGAAGGAGAGCTGGGGCGCCGTCGGCGTGGAGTAGCCCGCGCCCACGGGAGCCGGGGCCCTCCGAATCCTCGGGGGGATGTGCTCCTTCACCGCACATCATCGGGCCCGACATCTTCGCTTTTACTGTTCCCCCGTCCAGGGGACTGGCAGGGTAGCATCTCCCCCAGGCGACCGCCCCTGCACGTCCTCTCGTTCTAAGCGAAGATGAAGCACCCGTGATCGACCCCGGCTCCCTCGTCCTCGATGGCCGCTTCCGCGTGCTCCAGTCCCTCGGCTCGGGAGGGATGGGTGAAGTCTACCTCGGCGAGCAAGTGTCGCTGGGGCGCAAGGTGGCCATCAAGGTGCTGCACCGGGATCTGAGCACCCAGCCGGGCATGCTGGAGCGCTTCCAGCGGGAGGCGCGCCTGCTGTCCGCGGTGGATCACCCCGCGGTGGTGCGGGTCATCGACTACGGAGAGACGAGCGCGGGCGCGTGCCTGGTGATGGAGTACGTAGAGGGCGAGAGCCTGTACGACGTGCTCCTGGGCGGCGAGCTACCTCCGGCGCGGGCGCTGCCCCTGCTGTACCAGCTCGCCGAGGGACTGGCGGCCATCCACGACCAGGGCATCGTCCACCGGGACATCAAGCCGGAGAACGTGCTGCTCACCCGGGGGCCGCGCGGCGAGCAGGCTCGGCTGCTGGACTTCGGAATTGCACGGTTGGTGGAGCCGGACGCGCCGAGCAACCTCAGCCAGGTGGGCGTGGTGCTGGGCACGCCGGAATACCTCTCGCCGGAGCAGGCGGTGGGGGCGAAGGTGGACGAGCGGAGCGACATCTATTGCTTCGGAGTGCTCGCCTACCGCGTCCTCTCGGGACAGCTCCCCTTCCCGGGGCCGGGGCCCAGCCAGTACGTCGCCCAGCATGCCGGCGCGGCCCCGCGTCCGCTCATCGAGGCCGCCCCCCAGTTGGTGGCTCAGCCCGAGCTGGTGGCGCTGGTCATGCGGCTGCTGGAGAAACAGCCGGAGCAACGGCTGCCGAACGCGCTCGCGCTGGTGGAAGCACTGGGCCAGGAGGCCGGGCTGGTGGGCGCGACAGTGGGGAGTCCCCTCGCGGCGGCCGTGGGCGCGGCGGGCGCCGAGAGCACCGCTCCGGCCATCTCCTGGAGCGGAACCGCCGTCTTCGGCTCCCCCGCACCGGCCCCCTCGGAGGGCAGCGCCACGGCGGCCTTCGGCCACCCGTCCCCACTTCAGCCCGCCCCGCGAGCCACCAGCACGCAGGCCTCCGCCTCCAGCGGGACGCTGGCGGGCAAGGCGCAGAACCTGACGGTGATGCTCACCAGCCTGCACGACTTCACCGAGCGCACCTCGCGGCAGACGCACGAGCAGAACGCGCGGATGCTGGAGACGCTCGACGGGTTGCTGCAGCCGTGGCTGCGCGCGCACGACGGGAAGCTGGTGCAGAAGCGGGGGGACTCGCTGCTGGTCGTCTTCTCCTCGCCCACCGGCGCGGTGCTGTGCGGCATGGCGATGCAGGACCGGCTGTGGCGGCACAACCAGCAGTGCCCGCCGGAGGAGCGGCTGGGTGTACGCATCAGCCTCCATACCGGCGAGGTGCTCGCCCTTCGCGACACGCTGCTGGGCGAGCCGGTGGAGCTGGTGAAGCGGGTGGAGCTGGTGGCCGAGCCGGGCGAAGTCACCTTCACCGAGTCGGTGAACCTGGCGCGCAATCGGGCGGAGGCGGAGGCCGAGCCCCGCGGCAGCGTGGCCCTGCCAGGTAGCGGCGAGCCCCTGCGGCTCTACCAGTGTACTCGCACCGCCGAGGGCCCCCCTTTCGGAGGCCGGGACGTGATGCCCGAGCGTCCGGCGTTGACGAAGATTCTGGCCTCGCAGCTCGTCCCCGTGGTGCGGCCGGTACGCCAGGCCTGGAGCCAGCAGGTGCCGCGGCTCGTGGCACTGGCGCGAGCAAACCCTCGGCGGGCCGCGGGGTTGGGCCTGGGCGCACTGCTGCTGCTGGGCCTCACCACGTACGTGGTGGCGCGAAAGCTGGACCCGATGGTGCAGGCGTGGGCGCGCGTGGAGGAGGGACAGCCGGAGGAGGCGCTGAAGGGGCTGGAGGCGCTACCCGAGGAAGCGCGCCAGGCGGCCGAGGCGCAGCGGGTGCGCGCGGCGGCGCTGCACGGGCTAGAGAAGCACGCCGAGGAGGAGAAGGTGCTGGCGGGGCTGGACGAGGCGGGGCTGGCGGAGGCGGAGGAGCTGCTACTGGACGGGCTGGCGGAGGACTTCGGTCGGCGCGAGCGGGACAAGGGCCTGCGCAAGGTGCTGGCCACCCTCCCCCAGGAGCGCCTGCGCGAGCACTTCGAGGAGCTCGCCGAGGAGGAGAACTCGCCGCGGCAGTGGGGTGCGCTGCGCTACCTGGAGGCGGAGCAGCTCACGGAGGGGTTGGACCTGGTGGGGCTGTACACCCGGGCGCTCGAGTCGGAGGACTGCGAGGTGCGCGCCAGCGCCGCCCGACGCCTGACGGCCCTGGGCGACGAGAAGGCGGTGCCGGCTCTGGAGAAGCTGAGCCAGGCACCGAAGGAGAAGGGCTCCCGGGGCTGCGGCCAGGCCGAGGCCTCGAAGGCACTCCGAGCGCTGAAGAAGAAGTCGGGCTGAGCGACCTCAGTCGTCCCAGTGGGAATGGCCCTTCTTCTTGCCTTTCCCCCGGCCGTGCCCCCGGCCATCGTCCCAGTCGTCGTCCCGGTCCTTCTTCCGATCCTTCTTCCGGCCCTTCGCCTTCACCTTGTCGTTCACCTTCAGGAGGTTGCGGGAGTACGCATCGAAGTCGAGGTGCAGGTGCCCCCGGGCGTCGCCCGCGAAGGCGCGGAACTTCACCTTCCACACGTCGTTGCCAGTGCGGTGGGCCTCCTTGAGTTCACACCGGTACCCGCGGGAGCGGCAGTGCCGCTGTCCCAGGGAGACGGCCTCGCCATAGGACATGGCGCGCGGGTGCGGCGCCGGGTGCGGCGAGGGGATGTGGCGATAGGGGCCACGGGTGTGGAGGACGCACCCCGAGGCGAGGCTGAGGATTCCGAGCATCAGGACCAGTCTCATGTGGCTACTGACGCATGGATTGCGCCCTTGTTCAATCCCCTCTCAAAGTAGGTGCCTGCCTCACAACCGGCCCTACCCCTCCCAGGTATCATCAGCTCGTCGGTTCTCTTTCGGCGCCTGACGCCCGGTATTCGACTTCTCTGGTAGCATTTTCCATATCCACTGTATGCCTGGGCGGCTCTCCGGAAGCGGATGCAACATCGGCTGCACCGTGGACATGCTCCCGAATGACTGCAAGTGTCCTGTCGAGTATGAGGGGGATGCTCATTCGAGTCCTCGGTGCCTCCATGGCACTCGACAGGGTCAGGACCAGCACTGGAGCGGTCGAGTGCTCGGCTGGCCATCGAAGGCGGAATGCCTGTACCTGGAGGATGGCATGGTGGTGAGCACGAGGTCGAACGGCGGACGCCTCGCGCTCCTCTGGCTCGGCATCTCCATGCTTACAGCCGACTGCATGGACAAGTCTCTATCTTCCGCATCCAGCCGCAAGAGCGCGCGCCTGCATGAGAACTGTTCGACGGACTCCGACTGCCAGTCGGAGCAGATCTGCCTCGCCTGGTCCTATCCAGCAACGAGCTGCATGGGAATCAGAGCCCACTCACACGGACAGACGTGCGAAATACCATGCCATTCCGACTCAGACTGCCCACATCCCCTGAAGTGCGTCATAACCCTTCATGGACCAGGTCAGGCCTGCCGAGACATCGGATCCTCTTTACCAGGAACCGATGCGGGTAATCGGTAAAGACATTGCCTCGCCGCCACCTCAACGGAGCCCCCGCCCACATCGACTCGCACTAGCACTCGCAGGAGTCATGATTTTACGAAGCGCCCCCAATGCCGAGGAACAGAAGGCAACAAGGGCTTCCCTGATACAACCGATCGCCAACCCCAACACCCACAATGAAGCGGGCACATCATCCGTCCAGGCAGCTCGGCGAGCCACACGTCACGGTGGTGATGAAGAGCAAGGAGGGAGCGTATCCGCAGAGGAAGAACCCGTCGAACTCCGCTCACGACTCGCTCGCGGTGGCTGAGGGGTTGTTGTCTGGCAGGCCCGCACGGAGGACGGTGGAGTGAATGGAGCACCAGTTGGAGTTACCTCCCGCGGGAGCTCAGGCGCGAAGCCAGGAGCGCCCCCTGACTCCGACTCGCTCGCCCCGAGCACCGACGACTCTGGCGGACAGCCGTCCCCGTTGGTCGACGACCCTGTCGAGGGGGCCGAGGGCGGCGACGCGCTGGCCGAACCTGTCTGACAACCAGACCGGTTCGGCAAATTCGAGTCCGGCCCCTCCTCGGAGCGAGGGGGAGTGGTGTCCACCGGGGACGACTCCGTCACGGTGCGGGGCGCTGCGGGCGTACCGTCTGCCGCGGGCGTACTGTCTGCCGCGGGAAGAGGCGCCTCGGGCGTACTGTCTGCCACGGGTGGGGGCGCCAGTTGGTCAAGGACGCGCTCATCGTCCGCCCGAAGCAGTGGGGGCAACTCGCGCCTCAGTGCCCGCGCGTCTCTCGCTCCCAGCGCCTGGAAGGCGCACAGTGCCCACTTCCCCGTGGCCTCGGCGTCGAGCAGAGGCGCCACCCTCCTGGCAATCCCCAGCCACGCCCTCTCCAGCGACTGCACGAGCAGGTAGGCATCGGGGCGATTCGCCGCCGCGGCCGCCTGTCGCAGCAGCTCGAATTCCAGCGCCACCCACCTCCCTCCATCCTCCCTCCTCCAGCGTGTCTCCTCCCTCAGCGCGAAGCAGGCCCCCTGGAGGCTGTCCCATTCCCTGTCCGAGGCCTGCTCGCAGCAGGCCTCCAGCAACTCGACGGTGATGTCCCTCTTGAGGGCGAAGTACCCCTCCAGCATGCGCAACCCGCCCGGGTACAGGCCTCCTCTTCCATTCAGCAACATGCCCAGGTTCTCCAACGACACCGCCTGGCCCACCGCCACCGCGCGTGTTCTTCGTCCCGGGTGCTGCACCACCAATCCCCTCGCGGACAGCCTCAGCAGGGCCTCCCTCACGGTGGCTCTCGACACCCCGTGGTGTCTCGCCAGCATCTGCTCCGAGGGCAGCACTCCCCCCTCCTCGGGCAACATGCCCGACACGATCATCCGCTCCAGCTCCCTCTCGAGCTGCGAAACGAGCCCCATCCTCTCCATGTTCGCCACCCTTCCTCATGTGCAGCTTCCCGCGATTGTCGCACGCGGGTCTGACATGGAAGCGTTTCGACAGGGGCGGTTCGGCGACTCGCTCGACTGCTCTTGTTCAATACCCTCCGACAGGTTCGCGCGCAGCGCTCGGGGAAGCAGTTCAGCTCGTCTGTTTCCGGCTCCGGGTGCGCACTCTGGAGGAAGCTGGCGTGAAGTGCTGTCCGCCACGGGGGAGACGTAAACGAGTCTCATTGTGCTCTGATGAGACCGGGGAACAGCGGAGTTGCTCGTCATCGGCGCCGTGAAGCACGACTCATCGAACCGCCTGGTCGGATGAGCCGGCCTGGTTCAACAACCTCTCACGGGACAAGCCGCCGGCCCCGCCCTACCCCTCCCAGGTGTCCATCATCGCCCGAACCCGGGCGTAGCGCGCGACCAGCTCCTCGCGCTTCGCGGTGAAGAACACCATGAAGCCCACCACGCCCACACCCAACAGGGAGAGGAAGGCCGCGCCCATGCGGTGGTCTCGGATGCCGAAGCGGGCCAGGTTGGCCACCACGCACGTCACCAGGAAGGCGGTGCCCAGGTAGACGTAGGAGCGGATGCGCAACGCCACACCGGCCGCCACGCCCACCACGCAAAGGAAGACACACAGCAGCATGGCGCCGCCGTCCTGGAAGAGCAGCGGCTTCCACGCTCCGGCCACGTAGACGACGGTAATGGCCAGCGCGCGCAGCCGCACCCGGGTGTCCGGGGCAAGGGCCTCGCGGAAGACGCGCAGCAGCACCAGCAGGGAGAGGCCGGCGGGGATGACGTAGAACTGCGGCTCGCCCGCGCCGGTCCCGTGCCACACGAGGAAGAGCGCGGCGTTGAAGGAGCCCGCGGAGGCCAGGGAAGCCGCCCCGCGCTGGGAGGGGTGTGTGGCCAGCGCGGCGAAGTGCGCGGCATGGCCCACCAGCAGGGAGGCCACCACCAGCGGCGAGTGCCACGGCGCGGTGAGGAGGCCCGCCAGGGGGAAGAAGAAGGCGCCCCAGAGGGCGGGACGGCGGAAGACGCGCAGCCCCGCTCCCTCGCGCTGGACGAAGACGTAGAGGCCAGAGAAGAGCACCCCGCCCACCAGCGCCACCAGGCTGTCCGTGGTGTCCAGTCCCGCCGCCAGCGCGTGCAGACGCACCGCCAGGTAGCCCACCACCAGCGTGCCCTGGGCGAGGAAGGCGGCGGCCTCGTCCTCCTCGCGCGCGGCGCGGCGCACCAACGCGAAGAAGAGCACCGCCAGGGCCACGCAGGCGACCAGCGCCTCACGCACCACCCCGGCCGACGCGTCCACCAGCACCAGGCCGCCAAGCACCTCCCCCAGGGCCAGTGCCGCCATCTCCAGCCCCACACCCCGGCGCACCCGCTCCCCGGCGACGAAGAGGGCCAGCGTGGCCAGCAGCGCGGTGACGGCACCGAAGTACGGAAGGATGAACTCCGCCCCTCGGCCGGTGGAGAACACCGCTCCCAGGTGCGCCAGCAGCGCGTGCGAGGCCACCAGCGAGGCCAGCCACCCCACCACTTCGCGCTCGCGACGCCGGTACACCACCGCCCACGCCGAGCCCGCCCCGAAGAGGAAGCACGCCGCGGTGCCCGGATGGCGCAGCTCTCCCAGCCCGAAGAGGGCGAACAACGACAACGCCCAGCCCCCGTGGTGCAAAGCCGCGCCCACCTCGACGCCCCGCTTCTCCAGCCACGTGCCCACCATGCACAGGAGGAGCCCCGTCGCGCTCAGCACCGCGGGCATCCACGGCGGCGGCAGCACCGCGACGAGCACCCCCGCCAGCAGCCCGGTGGCGACATGCGCCATCCACCGCTCGCGCACCCCCATCAACACCAGCGAGGCGAGACTGCACGGCAGCGCCACCGCGAGGGAGAGCCCCCCCGGCCCCTCGTCCACCAGGTGCATCAGGACGGGCAACCCCGCGGAGAGCAGGCTCGCCACCCACAGCGGCTCGCTCCAGGTGCCGTCGAGCCCCGGAGACAATCGCGCGGCCAGCCGCGAGAGGGCACGCTGCACACCACCCGCCTGACACAGAGCCGACAGGAGCGCCGAGGCCAACCCCACCACGGCGAAGGCCAGCGCGGCCTCCGAGTGCCAGTACCCCACGGGGTGCGCCGCCGTCTTGCCCAGCGACGTGGCGGCGAAGGCCAGCACCGCCGCGGTGAGCCACCAGCGCTGGGAGAGGAGGAAGGCCCCCGCCAGCAGCACCCCGGCCAGCAGGGCGATGGCACCGGGCGTCGGTGCATGCAAGAGGGAGGCGGCGCAGAGCGCGAGCGAGCCCGCCACGGTGGTGCGACGTAGGGACGCGTCCGGCTCCGCGCGGAAGAAGGCCCACAGCGCCTCGGGCCGGTGGTGCGTGAGGAAGCCGAGCCCCAGCAGCAACCCAACGGCCGTGGGGTGCAGCGGGAAGGAGAAGAGCAGCAGGCCCGCGGTGGCTCCCACGCGCACCGAGGGTCTCGACCCCGGTAGCAGCGCGAGCGACGCGGC
>QKJM01000639.1 GCA_003249315.1 Archangium sp. | reverse complement strand
GGCAGTACTCCACCCTCCTCCGGCAACATGCCCGACACGATCATCCGCTCCAATTCCCGCTCGAGCTGTACGACGAGCCCCATCCGTTCCATGTACGCCACCCTTTCTCACGTGCAGCTTCCCGTGATTGTGGCACGCAGGTCTGACATGGAAGCGTTGGGGCGGAGATGGTTCGCCAGGCACGATGCGAGGCTCGGGGAGTCCCACGAATTCCTCATCCTTCGGAGCCTCTTCCCGAGCATCAACACCCCCCAACCTCCGTTTTCACGGAAGTGGAAGGAGTATTCAGGAGTTGGCCAGACTCCTTCGAGCATGCGCAGAACGAAGCGCATGCCGACCATCCGTAAGGGGAGGATGGAGGCCCTTGCCCATCCCCAAGCCTCTCGTTCGAACCCGGCGGCACTCCCGTACCGCCGGGGACGGCTCGCAGCGGCTCAGTGCTGGATGCGCGTGCCCAGCACCTCGAGGAAGCCGGCGATCCATTTCGGGTGCGCGGGCCATGCGGGAGCGGTGACCAGGTTGCCGTCCACCACCGCGTCATCCACCGGGACCTCCACGTAGGTCCCCTTCGCGAGCGTCACCTCGGGGCCACAGGCCGGGTAGGCCGTGCAGCGCTTGCCCTCCAGCGCTCCGGCCGCCGCGAGCACCTGCAGACCATGGCAGACGGCGGCGATGGGCTTCTTCGCCTCGGTGAAGTGGCGGACCATCTGGATGACCTTCGGGTTGAGGCGCAGGTACTCGGGCGCCCGTCCTCCCGGAATCACCAGCCCGTCATACTTCGAGGCATCTATCTCCGCGAAGGTGGCGTTGACGGCGAAGTTGTGACCGGGCTTCTCGCTGTACGTCTGCGCTCCGTCGAAGTCGTGTACGGCGGTACGCACCGTGTCGCCGGCCTTCTTGTCCGGACAGACGGCGTGGACCGTGTGACCCACCGCCTGCAGGGCCTGGAACGGCACCATCACCTCGTAGTCCTCGACGTAGTCGCCCACCAGCATCAACAATTTCTTGCCAGCCATATGGCCTCCGGGTTGGAACTCCACTTCCGGAGAGCATAGGCGAACGCGGCGCGACGTGGTGGCCCTCCCCCGACCCGAGGCGGGCGCCCTCCCCTAGACGCGAGGGAGCGGGGGCAGGTGCTCCAGCAGGCGCCCCAGGTCTGGCTGGAGCTCGTCCGGAGCGGAGGTGGCCAGCGTCTCGGCGTCCTGGTTGCCCCAGGTGACGGCATAGGTGCGCAACCCGGCGGCCCGCCCGGCCTCCATGTCGTTGAGGGTGTCACCCACCATCCACAGGCCCTCGGCACCCAGCGCGGCCAGGGCCCGGTGGATGACGTCCGGCGCGGGCTTGTGCGGGAAGCCGTCGGTGCCCTGCACATGGTCCAGCGCGGGCATCATCCCGAGCGCCTCGACGAAGCGCCTCGCCATGTCGGTGCGCTTGGTGGTGGCGACCGCCAGCTTGTAGCCCCGCCCCCTCAGTGTGCGCAGCACCTCGATGACACCCGGGTTCGGCCGGGAGCGGTTGACGAAGTTGCGCGGGTAGTGCTCGCGGTAGAGGTCGCACAGGGTCGACACGTGCTCGGGTGCGAAACGCGCGTACATATCCTCGAGGGGCTCACCGATGAGCGCGCGCACCTCCTCGTCCGTGGGGGCCTTCAGCCCCAGGCTCGCGAAGGCGTGCTGGAAGCTGGCGATGATGTCCGGCAGCGAGTCCACCAGCGTGCCGTCGAGGTCGAAGACGATCGTCTTGTGCGGGGATGTCATCGGTGCGGAATCCTGGCCTGTACCACTCCGGGCGACAGCCGGGGGAACAATGCCCACCTCCGTGCTTATGTCACCTATCGGTTACACAGTCAGCACATAAATACAGTCCGCATTGACTAGGAGCGAGGCACCTTCTACGCTCCCCGCGAATTGAAGCGGGGGCAACTCGACGCAACAACCAACCCGCCCGCTTTCTGCAGGCCGGGCCGTTCCCTATCATCGGAGCCACCGGCAGTCGCGCCACGAATGGGAGGGTCCGTATGCCGCCTTCAGCTCCAGTCGCCCCCATCCCCAGCGAGCCTCCAGCCACCGAGGCGCGGCCTGGGACGGATGCTCCCACCAACGGGGTGGTGCCAACCGAGAAGATGAGGGCCGTGGAGGGAGGCGCAGCACCCCTCGAGGGGGGGAAGACGGAAGAGCACGCCCCTCCCGGCACCAGGTCGTCACGGCGCTTCGCCCCCGGCTTCGCGGCCAAGCTCAACCTGGTGGTGGATCTGCTCCTGCTGCTGGGGGCGCTGCTGGCCTCCACGATGGTGCTGGGGCACGACCTCCACCTGGAGCGCACCGACCTGTGGGCGCTGCTGGGCGTGGGGGTGGTGACGTGGCTGCTGTCGGGCACGGTGCTGTGCCTCTACGACGTGCGCTTCGCGGACCGGGAGCGGCTGGATGACCTGGCGCTCACCTCCATCCAGGTGCTGGGGGTGACGGTGGCGCTCTTCCTGAGCCGGCTGGTGATGGGCACCGAGTCGTGGGTGCTGGCGCTCAGCCTCTTCCCGGTGCTGCTGTGGCCGTCGGTGGCGATGCTGAGGCAGTTCGTCTTCCGGCGGCTGTCGGTGCAGGAAC
>QKJM01000095.1 GCA_003249315.1 Archangium sp. | reverse complement strand
AGTCGCAGGGCCAGCGTCCACCGACGCCGAGGGCCCATGCGCACCAACTTCAGCACCGGGCCACGGCGGGCGGCGAGTCCTCCCTCGGGGGTGAGTCGCCAACGCAACTCGAAGCCGAGCACCTCCGCCTCGGCCTCATGGGGGAACGAGCCCGAGGCACGCAGCGACTCGGCGAAGCGGCGCCCGTCGGCCAACGGGTAGGGCTCCACGCCCACGAGGGGATTGGCCCGAGCCCAGGCATCGAAGCGCGGGGAGAAGTCCGCTCCGAGCGCCCTCGCCAGCCCCGGCCAGGCGCGCTGCACCAGGCGCCTGCGCTTGGAGAGGAGGGCGTCCGCCGCGGCCCGCACCCGCCCGGCGTCGAAGCCGGTGGGCACCGGGGCTCCCGTCCCCAGCGCCCTCGCCAACTCCTCCTGGGCCCGGGCCAGTCGCTCCCTCGCGCTCATGCCGCCCGCGCCTCCCTCCACCGCGCCTCGCCCCGCGCCAGGGCCTCGCGCATCACCTCCAACTCGGCGGTGAGGACATCTGCCGAGGGGAAGTGGTCATCCCTCTCCAGCAGCGCCGGCACCGGCCCCAGCCGTGCCACGAGGGACTCCAACAGCTCCAGCGGCCCCTCCGGCACCGGGTGCGCGTGGGTGTCGTGGTACAGGCCCCCGCGCCTCACCCCTCCCGCCACGTGTACGTATGCCAGGCGCTCGCGCGGCACCGCCGCCAGCACCTCCCTCGCGTCCGTGCCATGGTTGAGGGCGTTGGCGTGCAGGTTGGCCACGTCCAGCAGCAACCTCGCCCCCGTGCGCTCCAGCACCCCCGAGAGGAATTGTGCCTCCGAGAGGCCGGGCTCGGGCCACTCGAAGAGGCTGGCCACGTTCTCCAGCGCCAGCGGCACCGGCAGCGCCGCCTCCGCCTCGCGTACGTTCTCCGCCAGTATCTCCAGCATCTCCCCGGTGCGCGGCAGCGGCAGCAGGTGCCCGGACTCCACGCCCCCCGCGCGGACGAAGGCCAGGTGCTCGCTCACGCACACCGCGCCCAGCCGCTCGGCCAGTCGCGCCAACCACGCCAGCCGCCTCGGCTCCGGACGCTCCGCGCTCCCCAGCCCCAGCGATACCGCATGCAGCACCACCGGCACCCCCCGCTCCTTCAGCCGCACCAGCGGCACCGGCAGGGGGCCCTCCGCGTCCAGGTGCTCGGCCAGCACCTCCACGAAGTCCGGCCCCTCCTCCCTCGTGTCGAGGTAGTGCGCGAGCTGTCTCCGCCAGCCCAGCCCCACACCTCCGAGCGTCTTCAATCCCCGCCTCCGCAGCCGCCGCACCCGCCTCCGCCACAGCCGCTGTCCCCACCTCCGCTGTCCCCACCACAACTGCTGCTGTCGTAGCTGCTGTCGTAGTCACCGCCGCAGCCAACGCCACCCCCTCCGCCGCTCCCTGGGGGCAACAGATAGCTCCGCAGCCCATCGACGCCCGTGTACGCCAGCATCCCCGTTCCAAAGAGGGCCACCGCCATCGCCACGTTCGCCCCGCTCATCGTCGGCTGCGCTCCCTCCGAGGAGGCCGACATCCGCAGCGCCTCGTGCTCCTCTCGCAGCCGCCTCAGCGCCTCGTCCCCGCGCCGGGTGCGCCGGGGGACTCCCGACAGGCTCACCCACCCCACGAGCCCGCCTACCAGCAGTATCAGCACCAGGAACACCACCGGCTTGTCTCGCATCATCCCCACCACCACCTTCGCCGCGCCCGCCGCCAGCGCTCCCATGAAGAGCAGCCGGGGCATCTTCTTGTACCGGGCCGCCTGCTCGCGCTCCATCAGCAGGCCCTTTCCGCGCAGCACCTCCTCCAGCCGCTGGATCTCCTCCAAGCCGGCGTAGCGCAGATCCCCGGGCTTCGTCACACCCTCGGCCACGGCGGCGTAGATGGCCCGCTCGAGGGGCTCCGCGCTCCCCCGCGGCTTCTTCCCCGTCGACAGCGTCCCTTCCTCGAAGTTCAGCCCTCCCTCGTGTACCAGCGCCCCCACCGCCGCCGTGATGGCCGAGTCCGGATCCTCGAGCACCGCCACCTCGTAGGGGCCCAACCCCCGCAGCTCCGCCAGGCTCGGCGCCTCGAACGGCACGTTCAGCGTCCACCGCCATATCCTCGCCGCGATGTACGTGGCCACCAGGAATGGCACATAGGTGATGAGGAAGAACGTCCCGTTCCAGTTCAGCGGATTCATCTCGCCTCTCCCGAGCGCCGGACTTCGTGTGTCGCTCGCCTTCCTCCCGGAGGTTACTTCAGCGAGGGCGATATCCGTATGGCGGGTCGGGCTCGCTCCGGATGGAACCCGGGAGTCTCGGCACCCTCACCCCGTCCCTCTCCCGGTGGGAGAGGGGAGGTTGGGCTCGGTTGACGCTCCGGGGGGCCCCTACTAGGGTTTCACACCCCCCAGGAGGCATCCCGAACATGACCGTTTCCGCCATCTTCAACCCCTCGCGCTGGCGCGAGGTGGAAGGCTTCTCCTTCGAGGACATCACCTACCACCGGGCGGTGGACCATGGCACCGTGCGCGTCGCCTTCAACCGCCCCGAGGTCCGCAACGCCTTCCGCCCCAAGACGGTGGACGAGCTCTACACCGCGCTGGAGCACGCGCGCACCAGCTCCGACGTGGGCTGCGTGTTGATCACCGGCAACGGCCCCTCGCCCAAGGACGGGGGCTGGGCCTTCTGCTCCGGGGGAGATCAGCGCATCCGCGGCAAGGATGGCTACAAGTACGAGGGCGCCGAGCCCGGCAAGGCGGACCTCGGACGCATGGGTCGGCTCCACATCCTCGAGGTGCAGCGACTCATCCGCTTCATGCCCAAGGTGGTCATCGCCGTGGTGCCCGGCTGGGCGGCGGGCGGCGGACACAGCCTGCACGTCGTGTGTGACATGACGCTGGCCAGCAAGGAGCACGCCGTCTTCAAGCAGACGGATCCGGACGTGGCCAGCTTCGACAGCGGCTACGGCTCGGCGCTGCTGGCACGGCAGGTGGGGCAGAAGAAGGCACGGGAGATCTTCTTCCTGGGGCTCGACTACACCGCCGAGCAGGCCGCGGCGATGGGCATGGTGAACGCGGCGGTGCCGCACGATCAGCTCGAGGAGGTCGCCCTGGAGTGGGCCGGCATCATCAACTCCAAGAGCCCCACCGCCATGCGCATGCTCAAGTATGGCTTCAACCTGCCCGATGACGGCCTGGTGGGCCAGCAGCTCTTCGCCGGCGAGGCCACGCGCCTGGCCTACGGCACCGAGGAGGCCCAGGAGGGCCGCGACTCCTTCCTCGAGAAGCGCAAGAAGGACTACTCGCGCTTCCCCTGGCACTACTGAGTTCATCTCGGACGAGCCGCCCGGCACCCGGTGTCGGGCAGGCTCTCCGGGCGTGCCCGCCCGCCCGCGCACCCTTCGACGGAGCACCCCTCCAGTTTACGCGTGCCCCCGTCCCTCGCCCGGTCTATGACGAGGCCGTGAGTGACACCGAAGAAAGCGCCGTCACCCCCTCGCGCTCCCTCTCCATCGCCGCCATCGCCTTCCTGTTGATGAGCGTGCCCTTCTTCATCTTCGGCCTCGGCTTCCTCGACAGCAAGGCCCGCATCGTCCTCGAGTGCAAGCCCGGCGGCCCCTGCATCCTCACCCGCGCCGGCTGGCTCACCGAGGAGGAGGTGGGGACCTTCCCTCTCGACGAGCTCCAGGAGGCCCGCGTCGATCGCCGCCGCGCTACCCGCGGTGACGTCGAGGATCTCTTCCGCCCTGTCCTCGTCACCTCTCGCGGCGACTTCCCCCTCTCCTACGAGTGGATGACCGAGGAGTCCGAGGCCTCCCGCGTCACCCGCTCCATCAACCGCTTCCGCGCTCGCGGCGGTCCCGGCTTCACCATCTGGCACGACCACCGGCTCAACGCCGGACGGCTCGGATTCGTCTTCACCATCACCGGCTCGCTCGTGCTCGCGTTCGGGATGTGGCTGTCGTTCCGGGCCTCGCGTCGGCGTCGCGAGGAGAAACAAGCCCTCGGCTGAGCGCTCAGTCCGCCCTTGGCGTCGTCGCCTCGCACAGGTGCTCGATGAAGTCCGGCAGGAGCTGCGTGGAGAGGATCCAGATGCGGCCCTCTCCCAGGTCCGCGAGCTTCGCCCGCTCGGCGTACTCCACGTGCTCCGTCTCCACGTAGTGGACGAAGACGTCCCTCCCCCGCTCCCGGTACCACTCCGCCGCCCCCGCCAGCAGCACCCCCATCGCCTCCTGCGCCTCCGGTAGCGACTCGTCCACCAGCGAGACGATGCGGATTCCATCCAGCACGTGGAACAGGTTGATGCCCGGGTGCGCCGTCTCCAGGATGCCCACCGCCAGCGCACGCCCGTTCCTGCGCGCCACCAGCAGCTCCCGCTCCCGCGTCAGCTTCGCCTCATCCCACTGGCGTTTGATCTCCGTGAGCTCCAACCGCTCCGGCACCAGGTCCAACGCCTCCCGGTACGCCTCCGGCCGCGTCTCCTCCAGCCGCGAGAAGAGCGCCGCCCGCTCCTCGGGTGTCGGTGCTCCCAGCGTCCAACCCTCCGGCACCCGCCACTCCCGCTGCGCGTCCCCCTCCATGAAGCGGAACGGCACCATGCACGCCTTGCCCGTGTGCTGGTACCACTCCGCGAAGTCGAACGCCGTGAAGCGCACCCAGCGCACGTTCGCCTCGCAGTACGCCAGGAACCACTTCACCTGCGGATCCATCTGCGCCGGCTCGAAGCCCCGCAGATACACGTCCCGCAATGCCTCGCGCGCGGTACTGCGGGGGCCCTCGGCGCGCGGTTGCTGACGCGCGAGCTGGTGCGCCAGCCAGCTCCCCGAGTACGGCTTGAGCCAGGAGAGGCTCGCCTCCACCGTCTCCCCGTCCACCATCGGCCGCACCACCCGGTAGCCCAGCCGCGTCCGCCCCTCCAGCCGCTCGTGCGCCTCGCGGTACTCCGCCTCCAGCTTCAGGAAGTCCGCCGGCGTCTTCCCCGACAGCCGGAAGTACCCGGAGCGCTCGAAGAGCTCCCACGTCCCCCGGTTCCACTCCCCTCTCACCTGGGTGTTCGGATGGCTCTGCTCCTCCACCAGCAGATGCCACCGCAGCTCGTCCTCGTCCGACAGCGGGACGATCGACATGCCGCAGCGCTGGCCCTGGGCGATCCGGTTGATGTTGCGCACCTCCGCCCTCAGCCTCACCGGCTCCAGGCCCGGCAGCCCCACCTCCAGCTCCGGCACCTTCAGCCCCGGGTACAGCAGATCCTCCCCCGGCTCCGTGAGGAAGGACAGGCCCTCATAGCTGATGTCCAGCAGCTCCCGATCCACCTTCACCTGCGACCACAGCGGGTGGACGAAGCGCGCCTCGCACCCGCCATTCGTCGGCGCCCGCCTCAGCCACCGGTGGCGGTAGCGCACCAGCTCCCGCGGGAGCGGCGCCACCCACAGCCCGTCCTCCCACTCCACCTCCTCCACCACGAAGTGCAGCACCGAACTGAAGCCGAACACCTCCAGCACGAAGGGCACCGGCGGCGGGCTCCCCGACACGTCCCACGCCACCCTCCCGTCGTACTTGTCGTAGAAGGCCGCCACCAGGGCGACATCCCCCCCCTTCGCCCTCGCCACCCCCTGGCAATGCCGCGCCGTCAGCGCCTCGAAGGTGCGGCTGATGCGGTCCACCCGGGTGATCTGCTCCTTCCAGATGGGACGCGTGCTCGGCACCACGAGCTGGCCCTTCTCCCGCAGGCCCTCCAGCATCGAGACGATCCGCCGGCCCAGCGCCAGCGGCGGCGCCACCAGCCGCAACGAGAGCTCCTGCTCCTGCTCCGGCCCCGGCACCTCCACCCTCGTCACCTCAGCCTGCAGCGACTCCGCCCACGGCTCCCCCTGGCCCAGCACCACGTTGGCCGTCTGCCCCGGCTTGAACGTCGTCGGCGAGGAGAGATGCAGCGTCAGGTCCTCCAACGACAGCCGCACCAGCCTCCCGGCCTCGTTGAGTTCCCCTCCGCGCGAAGCCACCGCCAGCAGCTCCGCTCCCATGCGGTAGCCAAGGATGGCCTCACGGGCTCGCATGCGCTCCACATTGTCCATCGCCATGGGAACTCCGTTTGTCATGGAGAGCCGGTTTTTGGAAACGATGAAAGTATCTCATTACACCGTCCCTGCCGGCTACCCCGATGGGACTTCTGCTGCCCCAATCTGGCCACATTTCGCGCCCCTGGCAGCACTCCCTGCTCCCCGAGGTGGGTGGAATCGTCGCACACCCATCCCCCCTTTCCCGAAGCGGGAAGCAGTGGACACGAGGATCGTACCGGAGGATGTGCTTACAGAGTTATCTAATTTTACGGACTGTGCTTATTTTACAATTCTTGTTTATTTTACCTGGAATATTTCCAAAGAAATGGAGCCACTCGGGGAAGGGTGGTGCCGCTAGAGATCAGGATGTAGAGAGGCTCCAGGAGTCCCGCAGCATGAAACGACACGCCCCGTCCGCCGAGCGCAACCGAGAGCCCATCCTCGCCGTCCTCCGGGAGGTGCTGCCCTCGAGAGGCACCGTCCTGGAGGTGGCCAGCGGAACCGGCCAGCACGGCGCCTTCTTCGCCCGGGCCCTGCCGCACCTGGTGTGGCAGCCCACGGACGTGGAGCCGTCAGCGCTGGAGAGCATCGAGGCGTGGCGCGCGGAGGAGGAGCTGCCCAACCTGCGCGCCCCGAAGGTGCTGGATGTGAGGGCGCCCGGGTGGCCGGTGGAGGCCGCGGACGCGCTGGTCTCCATCAACATGGTCCACATCTCTCCCTGGGAGGCGTGCCAGGGGCTGCTGCGGGGCGCGAGCCGGGTGCTGCCGTCGGGCGGGCCGCTGGTGCTCTACGGCCCCTACTTCATCGAGGGCCGGCCCACGGCGCCGAGCAACCTCGCCTTCGACGCCTCCCTGAGAGAGAGAAACCCCACCTGGGGCGTGCGCGAGCTGGGTGCCGTCACCGAGGAGGCGCGGGCCCACGGGCTGGAGCTCGAGCGGGTGGTGGACATGCCCAGCAACAACTACACCGTGGTGTTCCGCAAGCGGGCCTAGCCTTCTCCCAGCGGCAGGGGGGAGTTCTGCACGGTGGGGAACCTCGGGGGCTCCTGGTCCTCGTCGCGAGGCAACGAGGCCGTCAGCACCGAGAAGAGCCAGCGCAGCGCCCAGTCCTGCCGCACCAGCAGCCGGGTGGTGCCCAGCACCCACCGCACCGTCCGGCGCGACACCTTCACCGGCTCCGTCCCCAGCACCGCGACGTTGCCGTACAGCTTGCGCAGCGTCACCACCGCGAGGAAGAGGGGCCAGAGGCAGAAGAGGCGCAGGCCCCGCTCCTCGCGCGGCAGGGCCAGCACGTAGGCGAAGGCCTCGCGCAGCTCCCGGTGCGCCACCGCCACCAGTCGCCCGTGGACCCGCATCGCCTCGCCCTGGTGCCGCGCCTCCAGCAGCTCCTCCGGCTTCAGCCCGTACTCGGCCAGCATCGTCCGCGGCAGCCAGCAGCTTCCCCGCTCCAGGTCCGCCCGCACGTCCTTGAGGATGTTGGTGAGCTGCAGCGCGTTGCCGAAGGCCACCGCCCGCGGCTCGAGCTGCCCCTCGCGCGCCGCCACCGTCGGCGAGTACCAGGCGAAGAGCCGCGTCAGCATCTCCCCCACCGTGCCCGCAACGTAGTAGCAGTACTCCAGCGTCTCCTCGAGGCTCGCCAGCCCCAGGCCCCCTCCCGAGGCCCGGCCCCGCTCCCCCATCCGCCCCATGCCCTCGGCCATGGTGGCCACGCACGTGGCCACGTGTACCCGTACCGGCTCGGCGTGCTGCGCCAGCGCCTCCAGCACCCGCTCCACCTCCTCCACCAGCCGCACCTCGGGCTCCGGGGCCTCCTCCCTCAGCACCCGCACCGCCTCCTCCCGGAAGCGCCGCGCCTCCTCCTCCCACCCCGGCGGCAGCGTCGTCAGCCGCGCCAGCTCCCTCAACAGGGCCAGGCTCGCCGGGCCCCGCACCTCGTCCTCCAGCGTGTCGGCGATGCGGCACAGCAGGTAGGCCACCGTCACCGCCGAGTCCAACGGCTGGGGGAGCACCGGGATGTTCAGCGCGAAGGTGCGTGACACCGCGGGCAGCACCTCGCGGCAGAAGTCGACGGCGGAGGACGCATTCAGCTTCGGCATGGTTGACGCGGAGCGTTGCATCAGGGCTCTACCGCCGCCCCATCACGGCACGACAGGTGGTTTGAGGTCGTCCCTGGAAATCAGGACGTCATACGTACTATGGAAGAAAGTGCGGTACGGCTGTGGGTTGCGGGGTCCTCTTCGACTCCAAGGCCAGGTGGACCCCGCGACCCCGGCTCTTTTCCTCTCGGTGTGGGATTCAACCCCAAGCCGGTCCAGAGCGCACCTTTCATTTCATCTTAGTGAGGGCACGCCGCTCGCGGAGCACCGCTTCGGCCGAGTGCCGCTCCCTCACCGGGCTCGGCCTTGGTCCGGCCTGGAGCACGAGTTCATCGCTGATTCGCGGGGAGGGGCCATCTCGTCGCTCATGTAACAAGATGCTACGCGGAGGGCATGGGGGCTTGCCTGGCCGTCCTGGAGGCTGGAAGCCTGTGGGAAGGAGGACAGCATGTATTACCTCGTGACCGCGAAGCTTCGTGAGGAGAGCGCCGCAGAGCTGTACCGCAAGCTGGAGGACGGCACGATTGCCCGCCAGCAGCCGGATGGGCAGGAGCTCGTCGACTCCATGCACCGGGCCCGCCGGGTGGAGGGGGACCGGGTCCGCTGGACCGAGATGTGCTTCTGCAGCCCGCCCCTGGCTCACGAACGCAGGACGGTGCTCGATCTCCACTTCGCGGACCTGATGGTCGAGCCCATTACCGCTCACCGCCCCGTCGAAGGTGAGCCCTTCCTCGACTGGCTCGCGGAGCGGTTCGGCGGGAAGTCCCCACACTCCCCAGCCCCTCCTGTGTCTTCACTAGATGAATAGATAGAGAGATCGATCAGGGGCAAAAGCAGGGGCTGTGGACTTGTGGAGAACTGCCGAACCCCTTGGAATCACTCCGTAATCTCGGATGTGCTACATGTGGGTAAGTTGGAGCTTTTCCCCCGGGTTCCACAGGACGGGAGTTGTCCCCCGGGTTTTCCACAGGGAGGGAGGTGTCCATCCACAGCCCATCCACAGGAGGACGGGATAAGCTCCGACCCCATGTCCGGAGACATCTACCGGGGCGAGCGAATCGGGAAGTACCAGGTCCTCACGCAACTCTCGGTGGGGGGAATGGCGGAGCTGTTCGTCGGCTTCACCTCGGGGCCGGGAGGGTTCCGCAAGTACGTGGTGCTCAAGCGGATTCTTCCGGACGCGCGCAGCGACGAGAACTTCGAGCGGATGTTCCTGGACGAGGCGCGAATCACCGCGGCGTTCAACCACCCCAACATCGCGCAGGTGTTCGAGCTGGGGCAGGACGAGGGCCTGTTCCTGGCGATGGAGTTCATCGCCGGGCAGAACCTCAACCAGGTGACGAGGGCGTGCCAGCGGAGGGGGAAGGAGCTGCCGATGGGCTTCAGCCTGGCGGTGGCACGGGACGTGTGCCTGGCGCTTCACTATGCGCATACCTTCACCACGCCCACGGGGAAGGCGAGTCCGGTCATCCACCGGGACGTGGCGCAGAAGAACGTGATGGTGCGCTACGACGGGGTGGTGAAGCTGCTGGACTTCGGAATCGCGAAGGCGCGCGGCAGCCTGGGGCGGACGCAGGTGGGGATGGTGAAGGGGACGACGGGCTACATGTCTCCGGAGCAGGTGCGGGGAGATCCCCTGGACGCCCGCAGCGATCTCTGCTCGGTAGGGGTGATGCTCTACGAGATGCTGGCGGGGGAGCGGCTGTTCTCGGCGCAGACGGAGCTCGAGGAGAT
>QKJM01000272.1 GCA_003249315.1 Archangium sp. | reverse complement strand
ACTCCGGGAACCTCGTGCCCACGCGCTTCGAGCGCAGCGATGGCGCCTCCGCCGAGTACAACAGCGCCGACTCCAACATCTACTGGAACAAGGCGAACTTCATCCTCAACAAGGGCTACAGCTACAAGGTCACCTTCACGAAGGAGCAGCCCACGGTGCCGAGGATCTGGTTCCAGTCGTTCTCCACGTCCACGCTGAGCCCCGTCATCGAGCTCGTCGGGCTCAAGAACACCTGCTACCCCAGCGGAGGAACGGCGCTCGGCAGCCTGAGCCAGTTGACGTCCCTCTCGACGATGTCGGGCACTTCCAGCTACTACAAGGACCCCTCGGGCTCGATCTTCGTGCGCCTGCGCGGCAACCAGACGCACTCGGACTTCTGGTCCGAGAACGCGATGAGCGCGACGACGTATCACCTCATGTTCACGTGTCCGTGAGCTGACGCACGACAGTGAAACACCCAGGCGCCCCGCGGCCGACGCGGGGTTGTCTGTGAAGCTCCATCAGGGCGCCCTCGGCCATCGTCTCCGAGGGCGCCCTCCCCCCGCCTCCGTTGCCACGTTGCTACTTCTTGAGTAGGCTGCGGGGATATGAACGGAACATGGCGTAAGTCCCCCGAGCAACTCGTGGAGACCTTCCTGGCGGCGCTGCCGGAGGATCCTCGCGTCGAGCGACGGAAGATGTTCGGCTACCCCTGCGCGTTCGTGAACGGGAACATGTTCACCGGCCTCCACCAGGAGAACCTCATCATCCGCCTCGGCGAAGAGGATCGGCGGACCCTGGTGGAGAAGGAGGGCGCCCATATCTTCTCCCCCTTCCCCGGGCGGTTGATGAAGGAGTACGTGTCCCTCCCGGAGGCGCTCATCACCACCCCTCCCACCCTGAAGGCGTGGTTGCGGCGCTCCCTCGAGCACACCGCCTCGCTCCCTCCCAAGGGCACGAAGAAGGCTCCCGCCTCCGGGACGACGAAGAAGAAAGCCGCTCCGAAGAAGTCGGCCGCTCCGAGGAAGGCCCCCTCGACTCGCCGATGAACGGTGACGCGCCCGTCGTCCCTCACCCCAACCCTCTCCCAGAGGGAGAGGGGGCTTACACCGAACGAGGTGTCAGACGATTTGTACCGGAGGGAGGGGGGGCCTACACGGCACCTGAAGAAAATGCGCGCCGGGTGATTTTCTTGTCCGCCCCCCCTCTTCTCGAACGTTCCTGGGACACCTTCACCGATGGAGAAGCCCTTGAAGCTCTACTACCACCCCCTGTCCACCTACTCGCAGAAGACCCTCTTCGCACTCCACGAGAAGGGCGTCTCGTTCACCCCCGAAATCGTCGACCTGATGAACCCGGAGGGCCGCGCCGCCTACGTCAAGGTGTACCCGATGGGGAAGATTCCCCTGCTCACGCTGGAGGACGGCTGGGCGATCCCCGAGTCCTCCATCATCATCGAGTACCTGGACACGCACTTCGACTCGGGCACGCGCCTCATTCCCGAGGACAAGGACCTGGCTCGCCGCTGCCGCTTCCATGACCGGCAGTTCGACCTGTACGTCAACGAGCCCTTCACGAAGATCTTCTTCGACGGCTTCCGCCCCGAGGCCGAGCGCGACGCCAAGGGCGTGGCACAGGCCAAGGAGCGGTTGGACCTCATGTACACCTACTTCGACAAGCTCCTGGCAGGGAAGACCTGGGTGCTGGGGGAGACCTTCTCCATGGCGGACTGCGCCGCGGCGCCGTGCCTGGGGTACCTGCGCTCCGCCTACCCCTACACCGCGTACGCCAACCTCGAGGCGTACTGGGGCCGGCTCGCCGAGCGCCCGGCCTTCAAGAAGGTGCTCGCCGAGGCCGAGCCGCACATCGCCCGGCTCATGAGCCGCACGGCCTCCACCCCCTCCAACCCGGCCTGACCCGAGGAGCATGCACATGGCGGACTTCATGTACCTGTTCCGTGGCGGTGAGGAGACGGGCTCTCCCGAGCAGATGCAGCAGCACATGCAGAAGTGGCGTACCTGGATTCAGGAGCTCGGCAACCAGGGGCACTTCAAGGCCGGTGAGCCCCTGGAGCGGACCGGCAAGGTGGTGAGGGGCCAGGGCAAGGTCGTCACCGACGGGCCCTTCGCGGAGGCCAAGGACCTGGTGGGAGGCTTCCTGCTCGTCACGGCGCGCGACCTCGAGGAGGCGGTGGAGCTGTCCAAGGGGTGCCCCATCTTCGAGAACGGTGGCCTCGTCGAGGTGCGCCCCGTCCTGTCGATGAGCCCGTAGCCGGGAGCGGGGAGCGTGGCCGAGTCTCCCAGCGCCCAGCTCGCGCACCTGTTCCGCCACGAGGCGGGGCGCATGGTCGCCGCGCTCACCCGCGTCTTCGGCCTCCACAACCTGGCGCTGGCGGAGGACGTCGTCCAGGACGTCCTCTGCCGCGCGCTGGAAGTGTGGAAGTTCCGCGGCGTGCCCGACAACCCGTCCGCATGGTTGATGGCGGCGGCGCGCAACCGCGCCATCGACATCCTCCGGCGCGAGCGCACGGCCCGTACCTACGCGCCCGAGCTGGAGCACCTGCTCGGCGAGCAGCGGGCGCTCGACGCCAACCTCTCCCGTTTCTTCCTGGCCTCGGAGCTGCAC
>QKJM01000812.1 GCA_003249315.1 Archangium sp. | reverse complement strand
CCTGTCCGCCATTCGGGACGGCATCCTCCACCTGGATGGGGAGGGTCTCATCCTCGGCCTCAACCAGGCCGCCGAGCGGCTGTTGCGCATCGCTCGGGGGCAGGTGCTCGGTCGCCGCCTCCAGGAGGTGGACGCGCTCGCGCCCCTCGGGGAGGCGCTGGAGTCCGGCAGGTCGATCGCCGATGAGGTCATCGGGCTGAGGCATGGGGACGTCCTCGTCCGCTGGCAGGCGCACGAGGGGGGCGTGGTCGTCACCGTGCAGGAGCTCGCTTCCGCACAGCGGCTCGCCCACAAGCTCGTCGGCTCCCAGGCCCGCTTCACCTTCGAGGATCTCATCGGGGAGGATCCCGCCTTCCTCGCCTGCCTGGAGGATGCGCGCCTGGCGGCCCGCTCCGAGGTCCCCCTGCTCATCACCGGGGAGAGCGGCACCGGCAAGGAGCTGCTCGCCCAGGCCATCCACCGGGCCTCTCCGGGTGCTGGCATGCCCTTCATCGGCATCAACGTGGCCGCCTTCCCCCGCGAACTGCTGGAGAGCGAGCTGTTCGGCTATGAGAAGGGCGCCTTCACGGGCGCGCGTTCAGGCGGCAATCCCGGGAAGTTCGAGTTCGCGGACCGGGGCACGTTGTTGCTCGATGAGATCGGAGACATGCCGTTGGAGATGCAGGTGAAGCTCCTGCGTGTCCTCCAGGAGCGCACGCTGCAGCGGCTGGGCGGCTCGCGTGACATCCCCTTTCAGGCCCGGGTCATCGCCACCACCCATAGGGATCTGGAAGAGGCCGTCGAGGAGGGCACCTTCCGGTTGGATCTCTTCCACCGTCTACGGGTGGTCCACCTGCGCCTGCCTCCCTTGCGAGAGCGGCGAGCCGACATCCCCCTGCTGGTGGAGCATCATCTGCGGCGTCACGCCGAGCGACTGCGCCGCCGCTCCCTCCGTGTGGACTCCCAGGTCCTGGCCGCGTTCATGGTGTACGACTGGCCGGGTAACGTCCGCGAGCTGGCGAACCTCCTCGAGGGCGCCGTCAGCCTGTTGCCCGAGGGACAGGACGTCATCCGCCGCATTCCTCCGGCCCTGGAGCGCGCCCTCTCGCGTCCCGGGCCCAGTATCTCGAATGGGAGCGTCACCGTCCTGGCGGGCAGCGAGGAAGTGCTGCCTTTCGAAGAGGTCGAGCGCCGCGCTTTCGAACATGCCCTGAGGGCCCGCGGAGGCAACGTGGCTCAGGCCGCGAAGGCGCTGGGAGTGGCCAAGGGGACCTTCTACAGCAAGATGAAGCGCTACGGGCTCGGGGTGGATCAGGGCCCGGTTTCACTGCGCAAGGGGGCGGAGTTGCTGGTCGGCGCTCCCTTTCGGAAGCTGCGCAAGCTCTCCGCGTAGAGGGCCTGGTAGGACTCCAGGGAGAGCGTGTCCACGCGCACGCCGAAGGTGTCCGCGGCCCCCGCGAGCCGGCGCGTCACCCGGGCATTCACCTCGTTGCCGTAGTGGCGCCCGTCGTAGGTATTTTCGCGGAGAGAGGTGACATCCGAGGGCACGGCGAAGTCGTACACCTCGTCGAGTACGGTGGAGAGCGCGTGCAGGGAGCGCAGGTAGTCTGGCAGCACCCCCGTGCGCTCCAGCTCGGCCACGTGCCAGACGGACAGCGGCGGCATCCACCCCACGAAGCGGGCCTCGGGGAAGACGTCCCGCAGCTCGCCGAAGCGCGCCGCCCGCTCCGGCTCCAGCGTGCGCGGGGCCAGCCGCAGTCCCTCGGGCTCGAAGGTGCCCGCGTCCGCGTGTACCACCACCTCGAAGCGCTCGTCGTAGTGCTTGGGGTAGGGCGATTGGTCCGTCATCGCCAGCACGGACCACAGCAGCGCGTCCAGTGACAGGTAGTTCTTCCAGCGCGGCGGCGGCTCCTCTCCCCGGGCCACGAAGTCCGGTACGTCCACCAGCGCTTCCACCCGTGGATCGAAGTTGACGAAGTCGGTGCCCACGATGACCAGCGTGGGCCTCGCTCCGTGCGCGCGCAGCCACCGGGCATAGGCGAGGAACTCGCCCACCACGCCCGCGCTGAAGGCGAGATTGAGGCACTGGCGCGGTGCCAGCAGAGAGGGGCGCACGATGGTGGAGGTGGAGCTGCCGAGGATGAGGCAGTCGTAGCGCGCGGGGGACTGAAGGAAGAGGTTGGCCTTGGAGACGCGCTCGTTGAACTCGTAGTTGCGCCCGGTGAGGCGGTTGCCCCGGCCGTACCAGAGCGGATCCACCAGCAGGTTGAGCGCGAGCACGCCCAGCACCAGCGTCGCCGTGGCCACCGCCCAGTGTCTGAGGTACCTGTCCATGCTCACGCGGGTGTCCGGGCTAGAAGTTGTAATAGATGAACTCGCTCACCTCGCTCAGGCGAAGGAGCGCCACCGCGGCCATGGCGGCACAGGAGAGCACCCAGCCCGGCGAGGGCTTCCAGCTCCAGGGCATGGCGGGGAAGGGACGGGGCTTCTCCGAGTCTCCTATCAGCGCGGGGTTGTAGGGCCCCATCCATCGGTGGAGGCCGGGGGAGAGGAACACCACCGGGAGCGCCACGAGGAGCAGCGCCGTCTTTGTGGCCGCCCGGAAGAAGCTGCTCAGGTCGTCGTT
>QKJM01000622.1 GCA_003249315.1 Archangium sp. | reverse complement strand
CCCCAGCGGGTGAGGGTGTCCACCACCCGGCCCACCAGCCGGCGCACGCTCGTCTCCCGCTCCGGAGTGCCCGGCGTCCCCCGGAAGTACTTGGAGGCCACCACGTTGGTCGCCAGCATCGACCAGCTCTTGGGCACCTCCACGTTGCGCTGCTCGAAGACCGACTTCCCGTCCTCGCTGGAGATGGACGCCGTGCGCAGCTCCCACGCCAGCTCATCCGCCGGATCCACCCCCGGCGTGGTGAAGCGCCTCTCCACGCTCAACCCGCCCCCACGGGCGTTCACCTTCAGCCCCGCTCCTCCCAGCTCCTTCGCCTCCTGGGCCGCCTTGGTGCTCAGCTCGTTTTCCATGTCCACCCTCCCACGCGTTTCACTGCGAGTATGAATGCAAAATTTGCAGAATAGCCAACCCCGCGAGATCACTGGTGCAGTGAGTGATCTCGTTCCGACACCCCTCGTCCGCGTGGGAGGAGGCGTGTGGGGGGCCCTAAGTGCTTGATTTCGGGGATTTCGTTCGCCCGCCCGGGGGGCGAGGAGGCGGGGGAAGGTACGATCTTCGATCCGAAGTCGTCAAGGCTGCTCGTCCCCAACATCTTGTGTCCGCCATCGTCGCGTCACCTACATATTGGGGGACTAGCCCACCTTGCCGCCCACCGCCGGATGCGCTTCCTCCCGCTGGTGCGAGGGGGCGCGGGAGCCGATCTAAAGCCTGCCCGGCTGCCGATCAACCCCCTTGAGCAGGCGATCGTCTCGGACTGACGAGCCATGTAGGGTCACTCCTTCGCAAAGCCCGGTGATCACTACCGGATGTTTACTGTGAGTCTGGGCATGGATCCTCCAGGCGGCCAGGGGTGCAGGCAAGAAAGGGGAGGTGAGGGGGGGTGGTTGCTGGTCGCTTTCGGACGGAGGGTGCGTTAGGAGGGCGACATGCCTCCCTACAAGCGTCATGTATTCATCTGTACGAACCGGCGTCCGGATGGGCACCCCAAGGGTTGTTGCGCCACGAAGGGGGCCGAGGAGGTCCGTGCGCGCTTCAAGGAGGAGATGCAGAAGCGCGGCCTCAAGGGGCAGATGCGGGCCAATGCCGCCGGGTGCCTGGACACCTGCCCCTTCGGGGTCGCGGTGGTCGTCTACCCGGAGGGCACCTGGTACGGCGGAGTGAAGCCCGAGGACGTGACCGAGATCATCGAGGAGCACCTCCTTGAAGGCCGTCCGGTGGAGCGGTTGCTGATGCCGTTCCAGAAGCCGAAGCCGTCCGAGGAGTAGGGCGTTCCCCGCAAAAGAAGGAGGCGGTGGACCCGGGGGCCCACCGCCTCTTGTCGTTCCGGTCCTCGTCGGGTCCGTGCGCTAGCGGCGATCGCCGAAGAGGCGCAAGAGGGCGAGGAAGAGGTTGATGAAGTCCAGGTAGAGCGCCAGCGCTCCGTTGATGGCCAGCGTGCCTCCGGGCTGGGCCCCCGCGCAGGCGTGCATCTGGCGCAGCTTCTGGGTGTCGTACGCGGTGAGCCCGGCGAAGACGACCACCGCGGCGCACGAGAGGACGAAGGACAGCATCGAGCTCTGCACGAAGATCTGCACCACGCTGGCGATGACCACGCCGATGAGGCCCATGAAGAGGAAGGTGCCCCAGGAGCTCAGATCCTTCTTCGTGAGGGTTCCGTAGAGGCTCATTCCTCCGAAGGCGCCGGCCGTCATCACGAAGGCGCCGCCGATGGAACTCCCGGTGTAGATGAGGAAGATGACCGAGAAGGTCAGCCCCGTGAGCGCCGAATAGGCGAGGAAGAGGGCCCCGGCCGCCGCGCCGGACAGCCGGTTCACCATCCCCGAGAGGACGAACACCATCCCGAGCTGGGCGATGAGCAGCCCCCACCGCCACTGGATGACCTGCATCAGCAGTGCTTCGTTCGTGGCGGTGAAGAGCGCCACGAGGCCGGTGACGGACAGCCCGGCGAACATCCAGCCATACACACGCGACATGAAGGCGCGCTGCGACTCCCGGACGAGCGTGTCGCTCACCGACCCGGAGCGCGCCTGCCAACCACCTGAAGTTTCCCAAGCCATGGGTTTCGTTTCCTTTCCCCACCCGGGCGGCACGAACGCCGCCCGCCTGAGCGGGTTTATAGCGTGGCCTTCAACCACCGGAAGTGAGGTTTCTTCCCGTCCGTCCGCTTCAGAGCGCCTTCCAGGCCATCAACAGCTTCCGGGCGACCTCGGTGGTGATCAGAGGTAGCACCCCACCACCGCCCACGATGTTGACGATCTCCGAGACCGAGCCCCGGCACACGCCGCCCCAGGACGGCTGGCGGGCCAGCCCCACCGAGGCATACGCGGAGTAGTCCACGTGCAGTGGGAGGGAACGGATTCCGGTCTCCTCGCACAGCAGGTGCTCCTCGGGATGCGTCTCCACCATCTCCTGCACCACGAAGCCGCCGCCGGTGGTGTCCCGGGAGGCGCGCTCGCACAGCTCGGTCCAGGAGAGCTCCGCCCCGTAGGTGGCGCGGGTTCGTTCCAGGTAGGCCGGCGTCCCTACCGAGCGTCCGAGCAGGACGGCCCGGCCGCCGTAGTCCCACGCACGTTTGAGCACGAAGCGTCGAGGCTCCGCGGCCACTC
>QKJM01000409.1 GCA_003249315.1 Archangium sp. | reverse complement strand
AGCCTCAGCGACGAGGAGTCCCGGTTGCTGGCCTCCGTCGGAAACCCGGAGGTCGCCCACCAGGGCGCCCGGAACAAGGCCGCGGAGCTCCTCGGCGTGTCCCTCCAGGCCTCCCCCTCCGAAATCGAGGCCGCCGTCCAGGCCCGGCTCGCGGAGAGAGACCCGGCCCGCCTGCACGGGCTCGCGCCGGACCTCCGCCGACTGGCCTCGCGGCAGCGCGAGGACATCCTCCGCGCGGGCAACCTGCTGCTGGGACGAGCCGCCCCGCCGCCCCGCGAGTGAGCCCTCCTGTCCGTTTTCCAGCAGTGCCAGCGTCTCGCGGGAAGATTGCACCGGCCCGGGGCACTCCCCATCCTCCCTTCCGCTGGCCAACGCACGGGAGCTGCCCGGCGTGTGGCCCTGTGTACGAGGGGGAAGACGACAGTGGTTCCAGACGACCTGCACCTGCGCGTGGAGCGCATCACGCCCGAAGCCGAGGGCATCCTCTCCTATGAGCTCGCCTCCGCGGACGGAGACCCGCTCCCCTCCTTCGAGCCCGGAGCCCACCTGGAGGTCCAGGTGCCCGGAGGACAGGTGCGGCAGTACTCGCTCTGCGGAGACCCGGAGGAGCGAAGTCGCTACCGGCTCGCCGTGCAGTACGAGCTCCAGGGCCGGGGTGGCTCTCGCGCCATGCATGAGCGGGTGCGACCCGGCGACGTGCTCACCACCAGCCTGCCGCGCAACGACTTCCCGCTGATGTACGCCCGCGGCTACGTGCTCGTGGCCGGCGGCATCGGCATCACCCCGCTGCTGGCCATGGCCCACGTCCTGCGGCGGCGGGGCGCCATCTGGAGCCTGCACTACTGCACCCGCTCACCCGAGCGCACCGCCTTCCGGGAGCTGCTCGCCTCCCCCGACTTCGCCGGCCACGTCACCTTCCACCACGACGGGGGAGATCCGAAGCGAGGGCTGGACGTGGACGCGCTGCTGGCCACCCGCGCTCCCGGCATGCGCCTCTACTGCTGTGGCCCCGCGGGGTTGATGCGCGCCGTGCGACAGGCCTCCAACCACCACCAGTGGCCTCGCGAGAAGGTCCACTTCGAGGCCTTCTCCGCCGAGGGCACCGGCGCCATCGGCGACGGCGCGGACACCGAGTTCCAGGTCGTCATCCGCAGCACCGGCGCCACCTACCCCGTGCCTCCGGGGAAGACGATCCTCAACGTCCTGCGCCAGAACGGGCTGCAGGTCCCCAGTAGCTGCGAGGCCGGCACCTGCGGCACCTGTCTCACCCACGTCCTCGAGGGCGAGCCGGAGCACCGCGACACCTTCCTCTCCGAGCCCCAGCGCATCCTGGGCTGCAACATGCTCTTGTGCGTGTCCCGCGCCCGCTCGCGCAAGCTCGTGCTGGACCTGTAGGACTCAGGCCGCCCGGCCCCGCTCGGTGCGCGCCTGCCGCACCCAGCCATGCACCAGCTCGCGCAGCTTCGCCGGCTCGAACGGCTTGTCCACCCGCGCGTTCTCCACCCGCTCCAGGAAGGTCTTCGCCGCCGGGGTGAAGGCCCCACCGGTGACGAACACCATCCGCTGCGCCACCGCGGGCGCCTGCATGCTCACCGCCTCGTGCAGCTCCATGCCCGTCAGGTCCGGCATCATCAGGTCGCAGAGGATGACGTCCAGCTCCTCGCCCCGCGGGCCCGTCAGCAACGCCACCGCCTCGCGTGCGTTCGTCATCACCTCCACGTCGTGCTCGCGCGCCAGCGTCCTCCTCAGCGCCGCGCTCACCATGGGGTCATCATCCACGACCAGCACCCGACCTCGCATGCGCGCCTCCTCCCTCTGCTGCACCGGACGCATGACCGGCTGCGCCGGGGCCTCCGCGGCCCGAAGCGTCACCCGCACCGCCGTACCCCTACCCGGCTCGCTCTCCACGGCAATGGCTCCATTCATCGCCGTGACGAAGCTGTGACACAGCGCGAGCCCCAGCCCCGTCCCCACCCCCACCGGCTTGGTGGTGAAGAAGGGGTCGAAGATGTTGCCCAGCACCTCCGGGGGAATCCCACACCCGGTGTCCCGCACCTCGGCCACCACCCGATCCGTCCCCTCCCGCCACGTCACCAGCCGCACCTCGTGGTGCGCCGCCTGGCCCTCCGGCAGCGCCTGCGCCGCATTGATGAGCAGGTTGAGGAAGACCTGGGCCAGCCGCGGCTCGTTGCCATCCACCCAGGGCACCTCGCCGTACTCCTTCACCAGGCGAGCCCGGGGACGCAGCTCGTTCCCCGCCAGCTTCGCCGCCGAGTCCAGCACCGAGTGCAGGTCCACCGGCCCGCGCGCCTCCTCGTCGCCGCGAGAGAAGGTCTTCAGGTCCTTCACGATTCGACGCACCCGATCCGCCCCGTGCAGGGCCTCGCGCAGCGCCCGCGTCATGTCCTCCAGTCTCCTGCGCCCCTCCGAGCCCACCGGCAACTCGTACTCCAACGACGTCGCCTCCGAGGTGGCGAACTCCAGGTTGGAGACGATGTAGGCCAGCGGATTGTTGATTTCATGACCCACGCCGGCGGCGAGGGTGCCCACCGCCGCCATCTTCCCCGCCTGCACGAGCTGGGACTGGGCCTGACGGAGGGCGCGCAGGTT
>QKJM01000523.1 GCA_003249315.1 Archangium sp. | reverse complement strand
GCATCAGCGGCGCCCTCAAGGTGGCCGGCACCTCCGTGGGCACCCTCTCCACCGGCAACCTCGGGATGCTGGAGGCCGGCTCCACCCGTCAGCTCACGCTCCCCCTCACCATCAACTTCGCCCGCGCCGCCTCCGCCGCCACCGCGCTCCGCTCCGGCAACGCCCAGGTCGCCCTCGACGGTCGCCTGGTCTCCGACGGACAGAGCGTGCCCATGGACATCTCCCAGCTCCTGAACTTCCGGCGCTGAGCTCCCAGGCCGGAGAACCCCACGCCGTTTGGAAGTTGTCGCGGGGCGGGCCAACCGTTACGGTTGCCCCGCCCCATGCGCAGAATCCTGTTCAAGTCGAAGATCCACCGCGCGACCATCACCCAGGCCGATCTGCACTACGAAGGTTCGGTCACCATTGACTCCGAGTTGATGCGCGCCGCCGACATCCTCCCCTACGAGAAGGTCGCGGTGTGGAACGTCACCCAGGGCACGCGCCTGGAGACGTACGCCCTGGAGGGCGAGCCGGGCAGCGGCGTCATCTGCATCAATGGAGCGGCCGCGCACCTCAACAAGCCGGGGGACCTGGTGATTCTGGCCACCTTCGCCGAGGTGGAGGAGCACGAGGCGGCCCGGTGGAAGCCCACCGTCGTCTTCGTGGACGAGAAGAACCGGCGCGTCCCGGGGCAGACGGAGGAGATTCCGGGCCCTGCGCGACGCAGCGCCTGAGCGCGGCCGGACACGCCCGCCTTCCAGTCGCTTTACCCGCTCGCCCGAGCTTGCCATGCTCGGGGACTCACTCTTGTTGCGAGCGAGGGCGGAGCGACGCCCCGGAGGCGAGGACACGATGAAGTGGACGTGGGCGGGCAGTGGCCTGCTGCTGGTACTCGCGGGCTGCACGGCCATCGGACCGTTCCGGCCCAACCCCAATGACGACGACCCGTTGCTGAGCGCGATTCCCCGGGTGAAGGCGCCCGAGCGGGACAGGTGTGCGATGCACGCGGGCTCGTCGGTGAAGTCTCACTGTGATGAGGCGCGGTACCTGGGCACCGAGTACACGCGGCGGCTGGCGGTGGGGGACCAGGTGTGCCTGGAGGGCGGCTACGGCGAGGAGGTGGGGCCGGCCTGCCTGGCGAGGGCGGCGGTCATCGACACGGCGCCCAACCAGGTGAAGCTGGAGGTGCGGACGGCGAAGCCGGACTCGCGCTGGTTCAACGTGGAGATGCGCCACGCCTGGTACGAAGAGGGGGCGCTGGTGGACCTGTACCTCGCCGAGCGGGGTTATTGAGGGGAGGAGACACGCAATGGCCATCCCGGAACCCATCTCCGAGCGGGTGAAGAAGCTCACCCCGGCGGAGCTGAAGAAGCTGGCGGACGCGAAGCTGTTGGATCTGGTGCGGTACGAGATGCCGCGCTCGCGCAGGCGGGTGGCGGAGATGGAGGAGCGCTACCCATCCGCGGGCGTGAGGGAGCGGGCGCAGCGGCTGATCGACGAGAAGAAGAGCGTGGCGGGGATGGCGGGAGGGGTGCTGGGGGTATTCGGGCTGCTGGGGCTACCGGCGGACCTGTCGATGATGGCGTACCTGCAGTTGGTGCTGCTGGTGGATCTGGCCACGCTGTACAAGGTGAGCCTCAAGAGCGACCGGGCGGTCAACGAGCTGTTGGACCTGTACGGGTACACGACGGGGGTGGGGCCGCTGCAGCGCTCGGGGCCGAGGGTGTTGGGGAAGGTGGCGGAGGTGATGTTGAAGAGGGGTGGGCTGGCGACGCTGGGGCGGGCGATGCCGCTGGTGGCGGCGCCGGTGACGGCGTACCTGAACAACCAGCACATTCAGAAGGTGGGAGACCACGTGGTGCGCCACTACGAGGGCTTCCACAAGGCACACGCGAAGGCGAAGAAGACGACGGAACGCAAGGCGAGCTGAAGCGGGTTCTCCCCTCTCCCTCTGGGAGAGGGCGAGGGTGAGGGTGCCCGGGCCCGTTCTCCCCACCGGGAAGGCACGAGAGATGACCGAGCGCGCCCCGCAGATATGCACGCGAACGGGCGCGTACCTGCGCCCCTATTTCGAGACACTGCTGGCACGATCGGTGGCGGACGCGCGCATGGCGCGCATACCACTGACGGTGCTGTGGGTGGACGTGGACGAGACGCAGGAGGCCAACGACGCGTACGGGCGCGAGGCGGTGGACGCGGCGTTGAGCGGGTTGGTGGACGAGCTGGCGGCGGAGCTGGATGGACGAGGCCCCATCGGCCGGATGGAGGGGGACGCCTTCGCGGCGTACCTGTACGCGGTGACGCCGGACATGGGGACGCGGCTGGCGAAGGGGCTACAGCGCCGGCTGGCCGCGCGGGCCTTTCCCTCGAAGGCGGGAGACTTCCACCTCACTGTCTCCGTGGGCGTGGCGGGGCTCCGAGTGGGCGAGCCCTACGGAAACCTGCTGGACGCGGCGGAGATTGCCTGCGTCCAGGCGAAGCAGGCGGGACGCGACCAGGTCGTGGTGCGGTAGCGCTCCCCCAGGTGCGCGCACCAGTCCCGTCCATGGGCACACGCAGAAGCGCGCCAGAGCGGTTCGTCCGGCTCGCGCCCGGCAGCCCCTCGGACTCTGAGTGAGCGTTGCCCACAG
>QKJM01000130.1 GCA_003249315.1 Archangium sp. | reverse complement strand
GCTCGGCCTTCCCCGCCCGTGCGGAGTGGGACGCCTGGCTGGCCTCCCATGACGAGCAGGACGCGGTGGCGGGGAAGATTCGCAAGCTGAAGGAGCTGGAGGCCGCGGGAGCGGAGGTGCGGGTGGCGAGCGCGGACGTGGCCAGCGAGGAGCAGATGGGGGCCGTGCTGAACCGCATGCGGGAGGAGTGGGGCGGCGTGGACGGCGTCATCCACGCGGCAGGTGTCGCCGGCGGTGGCCTCATCCAGCTCAAGACGCCCGAGGCGGCCGAGCAGATCATGTCCTCCAAGGTGAAGGGCGCCCGGGTGCTGGAGGCGCTGCTGCGAGACACGCCGCTGGACTTCCTGGTGCTCTTCTCGTCCATCAGCGCGATCGTCGGAGAGATGGGCCAGGCGGATTACGCCGCGGCCAACGCCTTCCTGGACGCCTTCGCCCGGGACGCGGTGCGACGGGGAGTGCCCGCCGTGGCCATCAACTGGGACATGTGGCACGGCGCGGGCATGGCCGTGGACACGCAGCTCCCGCCCGCGCTCAAGGCCTGGCGCGAGCTGCAGCTCAAGCTGGCCATCCGCTCCGAGGAGGGCTCCGAGGCGCTCCGCCGCATCCTCGCAAGCACCTCGCTGCCGCAGGTGGTCGTCTCCACCACGCCCCTGCTGGAGATGCTGGCACAGGTGGGCGCCATGTCGCACGGCAGCATCATGGAGCAGCTCGGCCAGGTGGCACAGCCGGGGGTGACGCAGCCCCGTCCCTCGCTGGCCACCGCCTACGTGGAGCCGCGCACCGACGTGGAGCGCACCCTCGCCGGTATCTGGCAGACGCTGCTGGGCATCGAGCAGGTGGGCATCCACGACAGCTTCTTCGATCTCGGTGGCCACTCGCTGCTCGCCGCGCAGCTCCGCAACCACATCCACTCCACCTTCAAGGTGGATCCGCCGCTGCGCAGCCTCTTCGAGAAGCCCACGGTGGCGGGGCTGTCCGCCTTCATCGAGAAGGAGCGGGGCCAGGCCACGGCCGAATCGGACAAGCCCATCGCCGAGCGCCTGCGCACGGCCTTCCCCACCGAGCGCCCGGGACTGTTCGAGACGTACCTGAAGCGGAAGGTGGCCAAGGTGGTGGGCCGCGAGGTGGAACAGCTCCCGGCGGACGGGAGCCTGGTGGGGTTCGATCTGCACCAGCTCGGCGCCGAGCTGGAGTACGACCTGAAGCAGGACTTCAAGTTCCAGCTCTTCCCGCATGAGGTGCGCGAGCACCCCTCCGTGCCCGAGCTGGCGAAGTACCTGCTGGCGGAGATGGATCGCCAGGCCCACCCGGAGCGCTTCGTCACCAGCACGCCGCTGTCGGCCTACACGCCGCGGCCGTACCGCAAGCGCGCGGCGGCGCCGGCCCAGGAGGAGGGGAAGAAGAACCGCTCCATGGTCTTCGTCCACTCCAGCCCGCGCGCCGGCTCCACCCTGTTGCGAGTGATGATGGCCGGACACCCGCGACTCTTCTGCCCGCCAGAGCTCAACCTGCTCTTCTTCCGCACCCTGAAGGAGTGGCGAGAGAACGTGGGCTTCGGCCACGAGATGGAGTGGACGGAGGGCGGGCTCCAGTGGGCCTTCATGGAGCTGATGGGGATGGACTCCGCCGCGGGCGAGACGTTCCTCGACAAGCTGGTGGAGGAGAACACCTCCACGCGAGAGGTGTACGCGAAGCTGCAGGAGCTGACCGGCCCGCGCCTGCTGGTGGACAAGACACCTCCGTACGCGTTGGATCCGGAGACGCTCCAGTACTCCGAGGAGCTGTTCGAGCAGCCCCGCTACGTCTTCCTGTTCCGCCACCCGTACCCGGTGATGGAGTCCTTCCTGAGGATGCGGTTGGACAGGCTCTTCGCCCCCAGCCTCTTCGGTGACACCGAGGTGGATCCGCACATCGTGGCGGAGACCGTCTGGATGCTCTGCAACCGGAACCTGCTCGAGTTCTGCGACCGCGTCGGGCCCGAGCGCTGCCACCGGGTGCGCTACGAGGACCTGGTGGGAGACCCCGCGCGGGTGATGCAGGGGCTGTGTACGTTCCTGGACCTGCCCTTCGACGAGCGGGTGCTGCAGCCGTACGACGGCAAGCGCGAGCGGATGATCGGCGGACTGGGAGACCCGAACATCCTCCTGCACAACCGGATCGACTCCAACCTGGGCGAGGCGTGGAAGCGCATCAAGTGGCCGCGCCCGCTGGACGCGGGGACGCGAGCGGTGGCCGAGCGGCTCGGCTACACGCTGCCGGAGGAGAGCACCCCGGCCCCCGCCCCCGACGCGGTGAAGATGCCCACCAGCACCGAGGACGCGGAGACGCTCCTGGCCAACCTGGATCAGCTCCCGGATGACCAGGTGGCGGAGCTGCTGGCGAAGCTGGAGGCGGAGTCAGGAGGAGAAGCCTAGCCATGGCGCTCACCCCCGAGGAGAAGCGAGCACTGCTGGCCCGCCTGTTGCGGGAGAAGGCCCAGAAGAAGACGAAGCGAGCTCCCCTCTCCTTCGCGCAGGAGCGGATGTGGTTCCTGGAGCAGTGGAACCCCGGCACCGCCACCTCCAGCATGCCGGTGGCGGTGCGCCTCTCCGGCACGGTCCAACTGGAGGCGCTGC
>QKJM01000156.1 GCA_003249315.1 Archangium sp. | reverse complement strand
CCGGTGTCCTCGCGGATGACGACGTTCGGCCCCATGTGGCAGAAGCCATAGCAGCCACCCCGGTACAGCTCGCAGCGCACCTGGAGACCTCGCTCGGCCAGGGCCTCGCGAGCGGCGGAGGCCACGGCGTCGGATCCTCCGGCCTTGCAGCTCGAGCCCTTGCAGACGGACAAGCGGTAGCGCTTCATGGGGGAACCCTACGGGCTTTGGGTGGACCTGCAAAGATCAACGGCCCGCCTTCCACCGCGCAAGCGGGGAGGGCGGGCCGGCAGGCAGGCGTCGTTCGGCCTTACTCCTTGATGAACTTCGTCACCTGCACCGGGCCCTCGTTGGAGACGACGGTGCGGTTGCCCTGACCGGCCTCGAGCTGGGCAGGAGGGTGGTGCGCCTCGTGGCCCTCGCCGATGCGGGTGTGGGCCTCCTTGTGGACGTGCGCAGGCTGGGCCGAGCCCGGCCGCTTGTTCCACGGGTCGGACGGGTGCGACACCGGCGGCCCCTTGAGGAGCCTGGGGATGTCGTACACGAAGCCCTGCCGGTTGTACTCCGACGGAGTGTGCGTGTAGGTGTCCATGCGGATGGCGTCCTTGGGGCACGCGTCCACACACAGGCCGCACACGATGCAGCGCAGCTCGTCGATGACGAAGGACGTCGGGTACTTCTCGATCACCCGCGAGCTGGCGTCCGGCGACTCCGTCTCGTACTCCCCGGCCTCGATGTAGATGCACTGGGCCGGGCAGATGGTGGCGCACATGTAGCAGGCCACGCAGCGGGGCTTGCCGTCCTCGCGGGGCACCAGCCGGTGAAGGCCGCGGTAGCCGGGCGGGTAGGGCGTCTTCTCCTCGGGGTACTGCACCGTGGAGACGAGCGAGGTGCCCGTGCGATCCAACACCTGCGGATTCTCATCCCGCGCGCCGAAGAGGTTGCGCAGGAAGTGCCGGGTGGTGATGGCCAGCCCGCGGAGCAGCTCGGGCAGATAGGCACGCTCGCGGATGTCGGTGCGTGGCTCCTGGGATGCCTTGTAAGCCATGGTGTCTTTCTCTCAGCTCCGACTAGTGCGAGGAGGCCGCGGCCGCGGTCGTGGGCACGCCGGCCGGATGGGTGTCCGCATGTCCCACGTGCGTGGTGGCTGCGTGCGCAGGGGTCGCGTGCGCCGGCAGCCCGTGGCCGTGATCGTCATGGCCATGGCCCGCGCCGTGTGTGCCGTGGCCATGCGTCTCGCCGCCCTTCTGCTCCGGGCTGTAGAGGGTCATCGCCACTATCACACCGATCTCCAGCAGTCCGAAGAGGGCCAGGAGCCGCAGCGACGGATCCCACAGGACCAGCGCACCGCTGACGAACACGTTGATGAGGCCCGCGGGCAGCAGGATCTTCCAGCCGAGCGTCTGGATCTGATCGTACCGGAAGCGGGGGAACGTCCAGCGGATGGTGAGCTGCAGCCAGCAGAAGAAGAGGACCTTCAGCCAGAAGAAGGTGCCCAGCACGGTGCCGTACAGCCACCCGTTCTCCTTCATCACCTCCAGGTTGGCCAGCCAGTTGCCGCCGAAGGGCAGGTGGTAGCCACCGAAGAAGAGCACGCTGATGACACCCGACAGGATGACGACCTCCACGAACTCGGAGATCATGAACATGCCGAACTTCATGCCGGAGTACTCGACGAAGTAGCCGATGATCTCCGACTCACCCTCGGGGCTGTCGAAGGGGGCGCGCTTGGTCTCCGCGAAGGCCGCGGCGAAGAAGAGGACGAAGCCCAGCGGCTGGAGCAGGAAGCCCCAGGCCGGCACGCCCACGTCGAACGCGCCGCCCTCACCGGTGAACTGCCACAGGTAGCGCGCCTGACCGGTGCCCGTCTGCAGCCCCAGCTCGGCGGCCAGGTTGCCCACCAGGGTCGGGAGCTGCACCGAGGAGAAGGACAGCATGAGGCCCACCAGCGACAGGCCCAGCGCCACCTCGTAGGCGATCATCTGCGAGGAGGCACGCACGCCGCCCAGCAGCGCGAACTTGTTGTTGGAGGACCAGCCGGCCAGCGAGGTGCCGTACACCGCCAGCGAGGAGATGGCGAAGATGAAGAGCAGGCCGAAGTCCGGCGTGGCCACCACCATGTCCACCCGCTGGCCGAAGATGGTGACGCTCGGGCCGGCGGGAACCACCGCGAAGAGGGCGAACACCGGCGCGAAGGCCAGCATGGGCCCCAGGTTGTAGAGCAGCTTGTTGGCCGTCGCCGGGATGAAGTCCTCCTTGAAGAGCATCTTCAAGGCGTCGGTCGCCACGTGGGGCAGACCGGCCAGCGACTTGTCGCTCAGGCCCGGCAGGGCGATGCGCGCGCGGTTGGGGCCGATGCGGTTCTGCATCAGCGCGCTCCACTTGCGCTCGGCCAGCGTGAGCATGGTGGCGATGACCATCACGAAGACGAGCATCAGGAAGATGATGTTCGTCAGCCGGCTGGCCCCGGTGAAGAGGTACTGCTCCGCGAGGCCTCCCACCATGTAGGAGGCGAAGACAACGCCGGCGAGGGCGCCGACGATGATGGCGAAGATGAAGAGGATGGTGAGGACGCGCTTCATTGTCAGAGACCTCGGACCCTGGGAGCGCCGAACTCACGGTACCCCGGCGGCCGGCCGTCG
>QKJM01000724.1 GCA_003249315.1 Archangium sp. | reverse complement strand
ACGGCCTGGAGCGCTACCCCTGGTTCGATGCGCACAACCTCGGGAGCCAGGTGCCCAACGATGTGCTGATCGAGCGGGCCCGTGGGAGCAACGCGGACGCCATCCTGGTGTCTCAGGTGGTGACGCAGCGTGACGTCCACAAGGACAACTCGCGCCAGTTCATCGAGGCGGCCAAGGCGGCGGGCATCCACGGCAAGACGCTGCTGCTGCTCGGCGGGCCGCGGGTGGATCACAAGCTGGCGCTGGAGCTGGGCTTCGACGCGGGCTTCGGCCCGGGGACGAAGCCCTCGGACGTGGCCAACTACATCGTGCATCAGGTGCTCAAGAAGGAAGGCAAGGAGGGCAAGGAGGTGCACTGGGAGGGAGAGCCGACATGAGTCAGAACCTCAAGGCCGTCATCCGGCTGCGGATGAGCAGCCACGATGCGCACTACGGAGGGAACCTCGTGGACGGGGCGCGGATGCTGGCCCTGTTCGGCGACGTGGCCACCGAGCTGTGCATCCGTCACGACGGGGACGAGGGCCTGTTCCGGGCCTATGACTCGGTGGAGTTCCTGGCGCCGGTGTACGCCGGGGACTTCATCGAGGCCGAGGGGGAGATCCTCGAGGTGGGCAAGAGCTCGCGGAAGATGCGCTTCGAGGCGCGGAAGGTGATCAGCCCGCGTCCGGACGTGAACGAATCGGCGGCGGACGTGTTGCCAGAGCCGGTGGTGGTGTGTCGGGCTTCGGGGACCTGCGTGGTGCCCAAGGACAAACAGCGAGGACAGCGATGAGCACGCCCATGGTGCTGACGGCGGCGATGGTGGGAGCGGAGACGACGCGCGAGCAGACGCCGCACCTGCCCATCTCGCCGGAGGAGATCGCCGAGGACGCGGCGAGGTGTCGTGAGGCGGGAGCGGCGATGGTCCACCTGCACGTGCGGACGCCGGACGGCAAGCCGTCGCAGGACACGGAGCTGTTCCGGGCGGCGATCCGGGCCATCCGGAAGAGGACGGACGTGCTGGTGCAGGTGTCCACGGGCGGGGCGGTGGGGATGAGCGTGGACGAGCGGTGTGGTCCGCTGCGGCTGACGGGTGAGGACCGGCCGGACATGGCCACGCTGACGACGGGGACGGTGAACTTCGGCGAGGACGTGTTCTGGAACCCTCGTTCGCTGGTGAGGGACATCGCGAAGCGGATCAAGGAGCTGGGCCTGCGGCCGGAGCTGGAGTGCTTCGACGTGGGGATGATCGACGAGGCGCGCTACCTGGCGAAGGAGGGGCTGGTGGCGCTGCCGGCGCACTTCGACTTCGTGCTGGGAGTGCCGGGGACGCTGGCGGCGAGGGCGGAGGCGCTGGACTTCATGATCGCCTCGCTGCCAGAGGGGAGCACGTGGACGGTGGCGGCGATGGGGAGGCACCAGTTGCCCTTCGTGGAGTTGGCGGCGGAGCGGGGCGGCAACGCGCGGGTGGGCCTGGAGGACAACATCTACGTGTCCAAGGGCGTGCTGGCGAAGGGGAACTGGGAGCTGGTGGAGGAGGCCGCGAAGCGAGCGAAGGCGAAGGGCCGGACGTTGGCGACGCCGCAAGAAGCCCGGAAGCTGTTGCGCCTGGACTAGCCCTTCGTTCTCCGTATCCACCCGTGATTCATTGGGAGAGTCCTCATGAGTGGAGTCGAGCGTGTCGCGATCTTCTTGTCCAACCGGATGTTGTCGCAATACGACTGGGAGTCCATCCTCTCGATGCCGCCCGCGAAGAGGGTTGCGATCGTTGGCGACTCCGAGCTGAGGGCCATCCCACCCGAGGTGCTGCCTTTTTTCAGCGAGGTACACCCTGTTCCGGAGATCGCCCGGTGCGGCATCCTTCCGGTGCTGGATGCCGACGCGGCCGCGGCCGTCATTGCGCGCCTGAAGTCCGCGCACCCGCACGCTCGTTTCGGCCTCATCTGCGCCGACGAAGGCAATACGCTGGAGGCCGCGAAGCTGAGAGATCGTTTCGGCATCCCCGGTCCCGGCCATGATGTCGTGCTGCCGTTTCGCGACAAGTCACTGATGAAGACGCGAGTCGATGCGGCGGGACTTCGGGTGCCACGTCATGGTCTCCTCGACAAGCAACGCTTCCTGAATGAGCGCGTCGCGTATGCCGACGAGCTCATCCAGCAGGTTTCGCTTCCGTTGGTCTTCAAGCCGCTCAACTCCGCGGGCGCGGATGGTGTGCATATCGTTGGCACGCGACAGGAGTTGCTCGAACTGCGGCTTCGTCTGCCCGATGACGTCTATGAGTACGAGGAGTTCATCCAGGGCGATCTCTACCACTGCGACGCCGTCGTGCGGGACGGGCAGTTCGTCTTTCAAGAGTGCTCGCTGTACTCGTGTGGCAATTTCGACTTCCAGCTTGGAAAGGTTCTCGGGAGTATTCCCCTGGAGCGAGGGGATCGGACGCGAGAGGCGCTCCTCTCGTTTGCCACGCGGGTGTTGCGCGCGCTGGGCAACCCCGATGGGGCCAGTCATATGGAGGTCTTCCTCACCCCCCAGGGGGAGCCTGTCCTCCTCGAGGTCGCGGCGCGCGCGCCGGGGCTCCTCATCGTTCCGATGTACGAGCGCCACTTCGGCGTCAACGTCCTCAACCTGGACCATGCGCTCCA